>JBEKVL010000177.1:0-9686 GCA_049514055.1 Tepidisphaeraceae bacterium
CCGAATCCCCTCCGGCGGCACCGCCCGGATCAAGGCGGACGTGCCCGCCGCCAGGTTCGTGGACAAGCTGGATCTGGAGTTGAGCGAGCCGCCGGACGGAATCACTATCAAGAGCTTCAACACCGGCCGCGACGGCATGGAGATCGTTGTGCAATGCGACGCCGCGAAAATCAAACCCGGCCTGAAAGGGAACCTGGTGGTCAGCGCCTTCACGGAAACCGCCCCGGCCGGCAAGGAGAACCCGCAGTCCAAGCCACAAACCAAACCGGAGGCTGGCCCACAGGCCAAACCACCAGCCAGGCCACAGGCCAACCAGCGGCGGATCCTGCTGGGCTCCCTGCCGGCCATTCCCTTCGAAGTCGTCAGTCCATAACCCCAGACCCCGAGCCCGCACATGCCCTGGCAGGAAACTGACGATGGTATCGGCGCAATGCAGTTCACGATGGCCGTCCTGGCCGTTTCCGCCGCCGTGTTCATCGCGGAGCTGACGGACACAAATGTTGCCATGTTGCAGGTCTTCCCCTGGCGACTGGGGCAGGGCGAAGTCTGGCGGCTGCTGACCAGCACGCTGCTGCACGGCAGCATCCTGCACTTCCTGTTCAATATGGTGTTGTTCTACCGATTCAGCCGGGCGATCGAGCGCTGGCTCGGGCCGTGGCTGGCGATGGGGGTCTACGTGTTCGTGGCCGTGGGTGCCGGCGCGCCGCAGGCCGTGTTCTCGGGAGACACCGCCATCGGAGCCTCGGGCGTGGTCTACGGCCTGTTCGGAATGCTCTGGGTCTGCCGCCGGCGTTACGACATCGCTGCGGAGACCGTGACCCCGCATGTCGTCCAGTTCCTGCTCGCCTGGCTGGGGATTTGCGTGGTGCTCAACATGTTCGGCGGCAACATCGCCAACGTGGCGCACGTCTTCGGGTTGCTCTTCGGGTGGCTGGTCGGCCAGATCGTGGTCGCCACGCGGCGCACCCGCTGGCCGATCGTTGCCGGCACGGTAGTTCTGTGGGGGCTGCTGCTGTCGTTTACGTACGCGCCGCTCTGGGCACGGGTGATCCGCCCGCTGCCGTGGCTTGGTGAACAGTATAGATTCGTGGCCTTGCCACAAACGGACTGGGCGGAAGCCGAGGAGCACCTGGGGAGAACGCATCCGGGGTTGTTCTGAATCGCCCGATTCAGCCCCGTCAGGGGCGATACATGTCAGCCCACGGCGTAAGCCGTGGGTGGCAATAGTTGTAGCTATCCCAAGCCCCGTAGGGGCGAAAGAAGTTGTGTCGCCCCTCCGGGACTCTTGAATCTCGCGTCCCCGTTTTTCCCATGGCTTACGCCATGGGCTACAATATGCCGCCCCTGCGGGGCTGGATGGCGGCCGCTATCACGCCTCGCGCAAGTGGTAGCTCTTGATCATGTTCTGCTGGAAGTCGGGATAGGCGCCGATGTCGTGCTCGGCCAGATCCAGACCGTCAAATTCATCGGCTTCGCGGCTGCGTAGACCGAACTTGCGCTGGAGGACCCACAGAAGCGGCACGAACACCGCAGCCGTCAGCGTCAACACGACCACCATGCCCAATACCTGCACGCCAAGTGATTTGAATCGTCCGCCCCAGGACATCGCCGCGGTGAACGGCGCCAGCAGAAGACCGATGACTGCGCCGACGCCGTGGACGGCGATCCCGCCGGTGACGTCGTCGATTTTCCAGACCATGTCCAGCAGGATGATCGCCGACGGAATCGCCAATCCCGCAACCACACCGATGGCGACGGCCCAGAGCGTGGATTCGGTGTTGCCGGCCGCCGAGATCGCCACCATCCCGGACAGCAGGCCCGAGTAAGTGAAATGGACGTCCGGCTTGTAATAGCGGATGTGCCCCAGAACCAGGCTCGCAACCGCTCCGGCCGATCCGGCCAGCACGACATTCATGGCAACCATGGCCGCCCCCGGAGTCGGCCCGGCGAAGCCCAGCACGTAGGGGATCCAGCCGATGAACAGCAGCAGCACGCCGACGGAGGCCATGGGCACGTTGTGGCCGGGAATCGCGTTGGACGAACCGTCGTTGTTGTACTTGCCCATGCGCGCCCCCAGGAAACACACGAACACGAGCGCCGCCGCCGCCCCGGAAAGATGAATGGCCGCCGCCCCGGCAAAATCCACAAAACCAAGCCGGGCCAGCCACCCGCCGGTCAGCGTCCACCGTGCCGCCAGGGGCACGACGACGGCCGCCAGTGCGATCGACGCGGCGCAAGCCGGGAAGAACTTCGATCGCTCGCCGACTGCGCCGGCCACAATGCTGCTGGAAATCAGGATTGCGGTGAGGAAAAAGAACCGGTGTGCCTGGGCGGCGCCACGAAGCGGCGAAGGAAAGTAGTTCCAGTTGATGAACCCGCCGTGTGAGCCCATCAGGGCGGCCCCGATCAGCCAGAACGAAAGACTCACCAGCGTCAGGTCCACAACCAGCCGCATGACGGCGCCGGAGGCATTCTTCGACCGCGACATGCCGGAGAAATGCAGCGCCGACCCCGCGCGTATCAACAGCGCGCCGATGCCGCAGAACAAAAGCCAGAGTGTCTGTTCCATGGGCAAACCTCTCCTTGGCGGTTCCCGCGGGACAGATTACACGACGCAGCCCGCGAGTGGAATGAGCGGTCGATCCCGAAATAAAGCAGACAGACCCCCTACAAGCCCCCGCCGTCAAATTCGGAGCCTCGCAACCGGTTGGCCTGACTGCACATGCGCGCCGAACGGGGCGTGACACGGCCAATTCCCGGCATTGGTGATGGCGATCGCACGGCCCGCGACCGCCGAATCTGCCGCGAAAGGGCCTGGCCGTTTATTCTGGCAACCCGCCTGCGCATAGCCGCGACCGGTGATCGCGGTTCCCTGCGGCGATCGCCGATCGCGGCTACAGGCGTCAATTGCCCAGATTCGCGGGCACGCCCCCGCGAAACTCCGGCCAGATTGTCATTGACTACCCAAGATCGTCCATGGTATAGAGTTAGCATCCGTGCTTCGGGTGGTCGGTATCGTGCCGGTTGGCCACGTCATGTGCCATGTCGGCTGCAGACGTCTGTGGATGGGCTCTTGCAGGATTCGACACCCGGATAAGTGGTTGCGGAGGCGCAAATGAGTCGGGTTCATTCCAAGACATAGGTCGATGGTCTATCGAAGAATCTCAGGCGGTGCTGGTCACCGGCACGCGGAATCCTCGCGTTGGTGCGGGGTTCCCGTTGCCGATGCCGTTTCGGTTTCTCGGTCGTATTATGTAGAAAGGCAGAGGGTGTTGCATGTCAACGATGTCGCTGTTGCTCAACAACGTGCGGGCGTATCGGGATCAGTTGTTCGAACAGGTCGCCAGGCGACAGTGTTCGCGGTCCCGCCGGCGCGGCTCACGCCCGGGCCCGGGCGCACGAATTGACGCCCTGGAGAACCGCACGATGCTCTCAATGACGGTGCCGCCGGTATATTGGGTCGACTGGACCAGCGGCACCGCCGGATCGAACGGCTCGGCCACGGGCGCTCTCAATGTAAATGGCGATGTGGTCAATGTGTCCTACAGCGGCGAGATCGCGTTCATTCAAACCAATGGTGGCACCAACTACTGGATTCCCTCTGCGCCTTACATCAGCGCGACCGTGCCCAATCCGCCGCCCACCCCGGATATCATTGCCCTTTCGCAGGCAACGGCGAAAACACTCACCTTTGACCGGCCGATCACCGATCCTCTCTTCGCCGTGGTGAGCCTCAACGGCAACGGGTATCGGTTCAACCGGGACTTCACGATCCTCAGCCAGGGCGCGGGCTACTGGGGCAACGGGGTGCTCGCCCGAAAGGATGACGGCAACGGCTTCTACGAACTGGACGGTGTCTCGGGAGAGCCACACGGGGTGATTCAGTTCCAAGGCACCTTCAGTTCCGTGACCTGGACAAGCCTGTCGAATGAGTATTGGAACGGCTTCACGATCGGTGTCACCGGTGTTCTAGCGCCGTCGGTCGGCATCAGCATGGACCCCGCCAGCGACACCGGCGCCTCCAACAGCGACGGACTGACCAATCTGGCCACGCCCACCTTCGATGTCACCGTCAACCAGCCGGGCAGCATCACCGTGAATTACGGCGCCGGCAGCCCGCAGACCCAGGACGCGGCCGCCGCGGGCACGTACACATTCACCGCCCCGGCGCTGGCCGACGGCACTTACACCGCCTCAGCCGCATTCACGCCCACCGGCAGCAGCACCCCGGTCAACAGTTCGAGCAACTACACCATCGATCTGACGCCTCCGGTGGTCTCGGGCACGCCGGCCATCTATTCGGATCACCTCAATGTCGCCTTCGCAGATCTGAACGGCATGGATGCGTCCACTGTCACCAACAAGGCCAACTACACGCTCGTCGCCAGCGGCGGCGACGGCATCTTCGGCAACGGCAACGACGTCCCCGTTTCCAGCGCCTCCATCAGTTCCATCGACTACAACGGCGCCACCGGCCTGGCCACGCTTCACTTCAGCCCGGCCCTGCCGGATGAAGTTTACCAGTTAACCATCAATGGCGCGGCCGGCATCGCGGATCTGGCCGGCAACGCGCTTTCCGGCGGAAACTACGTTACTCCGCTCACCCTGAGCACCACGCCGGACGCCGCCGGCGTCGCCCTGCGGGCGGCGGATGACTCGGGCGTTTCAAACACGGATGGCATCACCAGCGTCACCACGCCACGGTTCGACGTGACGGTCAACAAGGCGGGTATCATCGGTTTGGACTACACGGGCGATGGCGTCGCGGATGCCACGTTGATCGCGCCGGCCGCCGGAACCTACACCATTGCTGCGCCGGCGTTGGCTCAGGGCGAGCGCACGGTCACCGCCACTTTCGCGGCCGCCGCCGGCGGCACGGCGCAGGCCACGATGCCACTGACGATCGACACGACCGCCCCAACCTCGTTGGGGGCGTCGATCAGCGCCGAACTGTCGTTTAACGGCACTTCCCAGTTCCTCAGCGCTCCCGACTCGCCCTCGCTGCGCGTCGGCAATCAGATTACGCTCGAAGCATGGGTCAATCCTTCGGTTATCAGCGGAGCGGATCGCGCCATCATCTCCAAGGTCGGCGGCGCGGGCGGCAACAACGGCTATCAACTGGCGATCGGAAATGGCGGACAGGCCGTTTTCCTGTTCAACGGAGCGGGCGAACCGTGGGGCACGGACGCGGTTGCCACACCGCAGGCCATTCCGCTGAACCAGTGGACGCATATAGCGGCCAGTTACGACGGCAACACGATCCGCATTTACGTCAACGGCCAGCTTGCGGCTTCCAACGTGGTCGGCCCCAAGACCATCGCCGCTTCGGTTTCGTCCCTGCGCATCAGTGGTGACGACAATGACCATGTGTATTTTGACGGACTGATCAGGGACGCGAGTGTGTGGAACGTCGCGCGAACCGATCAGCAAATCGCGGCGGATCTCGCCCAGCCCCTGGCCGCGCCCCAGGCCGGACTCGTTGGTTACTGGCGGCTGGATGAAGGCACCGGCACGACTGTTCCCGACCAGAGCGGATCGGGCAACGCCGCGGTCTTCGGCGGTGGCAACTCCAGCCGCGCGCCGGTCTGGGTGCAGCCTGGCGCGCCAGGCAACAGCATCAACATCTCGTTCGCCGACGCCGGCGGCCTCGACCCCGCAACTGTCACCAACCCGGCCAATTACACCATTCTCAGCAGCGGCGGCGATGGCCTGTTCGACAACGGCAACGACGTCAACCGCAGTTCGGCGATTTCCTCGATCACCTACAACGCCGCGGCCGAGACGGCGGCCCTGATTTTCAATGGCGGCCTGCCCGACGAACTCTATCGTATTTCCATCACCGGCATCGTCGATCTGGCCGGCAATGCCATGCCGGCGAGTACGACAACGTTGTCGCTGATCACCGCGCCGTCGGGCACGAATGTCAAGCCAATTTCGTACGACATGCGTAACGGCGACACCGGCAGCTACCACTACTGGGACGACACCTACAATGGCACCGGCAACACGACGCAGAACGATGCGTGGCTGTCGGGCGGCACGGGTCAATTGACCGACGGCATCCTCGGCTCCGATGTCTGGTATGCCGACCTCGGACATGGCCCGGCCTACGAGTGGGTGGGCTGGGTCAATACGCCGCCGGTGATTACTTTCGACTTCGGCCACCTGCAGAGCTTCAGCAACATCGCCTTCCTCTGCAACAACTACACGAGCCCCGGCGACGTGGCCCTGCCCGGAAGCGTGACTGTGGAGTTCAGCAACGACGACGTCAACTTCAGTCAGCCCGCGACCTACACGACGACCGCCGCCGAGCGCGCCGACAAGTCGGTTCGCTGGATCACGCTGCCCGTGCAGGAAACCGCCCGCTATGTGCAGGCGACCTTCACTCTGGGCAACGGATCGTGGATATTCCTCAGCGAAGTGAACTTCACCGCGGCCGGCGGCGCCAACGGCGTCTCCGCCCAATTGTCGCCCGCCAGCGACTCCGGCACGGCCGGCGACAACATCACCAATGTCAACCAGCCGTCTCTGGCGGTCACCGTCACCAAGCCAGGACGCATTCAGGTGGATTTCAATGGCGATGGCATCAACGACGCCAGCCTGCTCGCCGGCGATCCCGGCACCTACACCTTCGCCTCTCCCATGATCCTGCCCGATGGCGTCGACACGGCCCAGATCACGCTGACTCCGGCAGTGGGCCTGCCCAGCACGGCAACTTACAGCTTCACCATCGACCGCACGCCGCCCACGGTCGCAGGCTCCACCATCGCGCCCAACCAGGTCACCGTCCAGTACAACGACGCCAGCGGCATCGACGCCAACTCGGCCACCAACCCGGCCAACTACACGCTGCTCTCCAGCGGCGGCGATGCCATCTTCGGCAACGGTAACGACGTCGGCCACACTCCGTCGTCGATCACCTACGATCCCGCGACGGGCACCGCGACGCTGCACTTCTCATCGCCGTTGCCGGACGAGCTGTACCAATTGTCGGTCAGCGGCGTCGCCGACGCCGCGGGCAATCCGATGGCCGGGACGTACTCGAACACCCTGACGCTGGCGACATCGACCCCGGCCATCTCGATCGCTCTCGATCCGCAGAGCGACTCGGGCATCTCCAACAGCGACAACCTCACCAACGTGACATTGCCGACGTTCGACGTCACGGTGAACGAGCCGGGTCGCATCCAGGTGGACTTCAACGGCGACGGCATCAACGACGCCACGCTGCTGGCGGGGAACCCGGGAATCTACACCTTCACATCCAATGTGGCTTTGACGGATGGCGCGTATACTCCCAAGGCTACACTGCTGCCGGCAGTCAACGTCTGGGCAAGCAATCCGCCGACCCAGTGGACCTCGGGCGCCGGCGCCAACGACCACTGGTACGAAGTTGTCCAGACCCCGAGCATCATCTCCTGGAATGACGCCGAGGCCGCGGCCGAAGCCCGCGGCGGCCACCTGGCCACCATCACTTCGGCCCAGGAAGATGCGTTTGTCTACAACACCATAGTCGCTCCCAACTTCAACCCCGTCGATAACCAGGGCCCCTGGATCGGCGGCTACTGGGACAATTCCGCCTACCATGTGTGGAAATGGGTGACCGGCGAGCCTTTCGGATCGTACACCAACTGGTATCCCGGCGAGCCCGACTACGCCGTCGGCGACAATGCCATTGCCTATTCCAGCAGCAAGAGCGGCTCACCGGGCAAGTGGATCGACAACATCAACACCGGCGCGTACCCAGGCTGGAACGGCTACGGCTATGTCATCGAATGGGAATCCAATCCGCCCGGACTTGCCCTGACCGCGGGCACCACCAGCATCACCATCGACACCCACGGCCCGCAACTGCTGCCCGGCAACGCCAGCGAGCAGGCTCCGGCCACGCAACGGACGCTGCACTTCAGCGAACCGGTCTACGGCAGCCTCGCGAGCATCCTGGCCGGCACCCAGATGACCGGCCCGAACGGCCCGGTCAACCTCACCGGCCTGACCGGTTCCGGCGACACCTATACGCTCAGCTTCGACCCCATCGTCGCGCCCGGCACCTACACCATCACCGGCCCGCTGTCTCTCAGCGACGCCGCCGGCAACCTCCCGGACCAGAACAACAACGGCATCAACGGCGAGCCCGGCGACAACCCCACCAACTCGTTCACGCTGCTGGCCGACACCACGCCGCCGACCATCACCAGCGTTACGCCCACCGGCCTGACCAACCAGGACATCTCCACTTTCCGCGTGACCTTCAGCGAATTGACCGACCCCGCGTCGTTCACGCCGGATCTCGTCCATCTCACCGGCCCGGGCGGCCCGGTCACCTCCGGCATCACCATCACCCCGCTGCTCGGCCAGTCCGCTGCCAACACCCAATACGCCGCCAGCGTCATCGCCTACAGTTCGCAGTGGAGCAGTGGATCGTGGTCGGCCAACCAAGTCCTGGGTGTGCCCAACACATTCAGCTACGGCGATATTGGAACATCCTGGGCGCCTGCCTCGGAAAACGGCACCACCGAATACCTCACGCTCGGCTTCGCCAATGCCGTCCATGCCACGGGCGCCACCATCCGCGAAACCTGCGGCAATGGTTTCGTCACACAAATTGAGGCGCTCGACACCTCCGGCGCCTACCATGTTGTCTGGAGCGGCACCGATCCGTCGCTGCCCGGCCAGCCGGTGGACTTCCATGTGGATTTCCCGATCACGCCCTACCTCACCCAGGGTCTTCGCATCACGGTGAATACCAGCCACGATCCCACCACCTGGGAGGAGATCGACTCCGTCTCCCTGTTCGGCGGCGCCAACATCTCGACCACGGCCACCGACACCTACCAGATCAACGTGCCCACCCAGTCGGTCGACGGCACCTACTCCCTCTCGATCGACCCCGGCATCCGCGATCTGGCGGGTAACTACATGGTCGGCCACATCGCCGACGTTTACGACCAGGACTTCCAGGGCGCCGTCGGCCCCGAGTGGTCCAACACCTCCGTCGCCACCAGCAACGGCGAGCGATTCCTCGCCACCAGCGCCAATGGATTCGGCAACGGCACCGTAAACCTGAACCTCGCCGGTCTGGCCGCCCACACCGGCGTCCAGGTGACCTTCGATCTCTACATCATTCAGTCCATGGACGGCAACGGCCCAGCCGGTGGTGGACCCGACGACTGGCTGCTGACCGCCAACGGCATCACCACGTTCATCTCCAACTTCGCGAATTACACCGGCGGCAACACCCAGGCATATCCCAACCAGCTCCCGCCGCTCGGACCCGGCGGTTCGTTCGCTCCGCGCACCGGCGAATATGCGGCCGGCCACCTCGGCTTTGGCACCGGCGACTTTGGCGATGCCACCTATCGCCTTACCGTCGAGTTCCCCGATGCCAGCTCGAGCCTGACTCTAGGTTTCACGAGCCTCCAGAACCAGTCGCCCGGCGACGAGGGCTGGGGCCTCGACAACGTTCATGTGAGCCTGCTCGGTCTCCAGGATGCGGCCTATCACACAACCGTCACGCTCGACACCACCGGCCCGCGCGTCACCGGCATGAGCCCCACCGGCAATGCCGGCGGCGCGGCAGACCATGTCGATGTCACGTTCGACTCGCCGCTCGACGACCGCACCGTGACGACCTCCGCCTTCTCGCTGGCGGGGCCGGCCGGCCCGGTCGCGATCAGCGGCGTCAG
>JBEKVL010000178.1:0-9651 GCA_049514055.1 Tepidisphaeraceae bacterium
CGACATGCTGAAGGCGGGAATGAGCTTCGACGGCAGCAGCGCACACAAGGCACTACGATACATCACGGTCTCGGGCGGGGATATGCCGCTGCGGCAACTGGAGCGGCTGCCGGAAATGACCGGCGGCGCGGGCATCTTCAAGACCTACGGACAGACCGAGGCGTTTCGGGCCACGGCGCTGCGGCCGCACGAGTTCTTGTCGAAGCAAGCCAGCGTCGGCCGGCCGTTCGGCGGCGCGCGGATCTACGTCGTGCGCGAGGATGGCTCGCGATGCGGGCCCGGCGAAGAGGGCGAGATCGTCCACGCCGGGCTGGGCAGCATGATCGGGTATCTGGATGGCCACGATCCGCAACGCAAGGCGCGGGCCAATCCGTTCCTTGAACGCGCCGGCGACCCTCCCACCGCGATCTTTACCGGAGACCTGGGCTGCCTGGACGAAGACGGATATCTCTACGTGCATGGCCGGCGTGATGAGATGCTCAAAGTGGCGGGGAACCGCGTCTATCCGGCCGAGATCGCCGGCCAGTTGCTTGAAATCGCGGGAACGGCTGCGGCGGAGATTGTTGGAGTGAAGGACAGGGAAGGCCGGACGTGCCTGTTTGCCTTTGTGGTGCTCGCGGCGGGTGCGACGCTGGCCCCGGTGGAGATCCGCCGGCGAATGTCGGGGCGCGTGCCACCCTACATGTTGCCTGCGGAAGTTGTTATCCTTCCCGTAATGCCACGGACGGCCAGCGGAAAACCCGATCGTCCGGCGCTGACGGAGAAGGCCGGAAAGCTGCTGGAAGGTGGTGTTGGATGTTGACGTGTCGGTCGCTGCTCGACTATCTAAGGGATCGCATGGGCGTGGACGTGAGCGGCGTGGATGAGTCCACCCCGCTCTTTTCGGCCAACCTGCTGGATTCGTTCAGCATGGTGGACCTGATCATGTTTATCGAGAAACAAGGGGGGATCAAGATGGATGTGTGGGATGTCACGCTGGACAATCTCGATTCGATCGGACGGATATTGCGGCTCGTGGAGGACAAGCGGGCTCAATTGCAACTTGAGGGCTGAATGAATTTGATCCTGCCGGAGATCGTCACGCGATTCGGAACGCCATGTTTCGTCTACGATTTCGACCAGATCGAGGCGAGGGTGGATGCGCTGCGCCGGGCGTTTGCCGGCCGCCTGAAGATCAGCTATGCGATGAAGGCGAATCCGAATGGGGAAATCGTGCGGCGAATGCGCTGGGCTGCGGATTTCCTGGACATCTCCTCGGGCGGCGAACTGGATCGGGCGGTCGAGTGCGGGTGGGATGCCGATTTGCTGAGTTTCACCGGCCCAGGGAAACGAGACCCCGAACTGGAGTCGGCGGTGGCGCGGCGGGTCGGCGCAGTGATCCTGGAATCGGTCGGGGAGGCCCGGCGTCTGGATCGTTGCGCCGCCCGGGCCGGCGTGCGCCAGCCGGTGCTGATTCGCATCGCGCCGGCGAAGATTCCCGGGGGTTTTGGCGTCAACATGGCCGGAAAGCCCTGCCAGTTCGGGATCGATGAGGAAGACGTCGATCCGGCCATCGAGGAAATCAAGTCGCTGGCGAACCTGGAACTGGCCGGTTTTCACGCCTTTGCGGGGACGCAATGCCTCAAGGCCGACGTGGTCGCGGGGGCCTATGAGACCTACATGGAACTCTTCAAGCGTTGCTGCGCCATGCACGACGTTCGGCCGGACAAGCTCGTGTTCGGGTCGGGAATCGGAATCCCGTATCACGAAGGGGATCGCCCGTTGGATCTGCCGGCGTTGGCGGCGAGCGTGAACCCGGCACTCGATGAGCTGCGAGCGGACCAGCGCTTTGCGAAAACGCATTTCCTGCTGGAAACCGGTCGTTATCTCGTGGGCGAGGCGGGGGTCTATCTGACGAAAGTCGTCAGCCGGAAACGCTCGCGCGGCGCCGAAATCCGGATCTGCGACGGCGGGATAAACCATCACCTTGGCGCCGCCGGGCACCTGGGCGGAATGATCCATCGCAATTACCGCATGTTCAAACTCGGGGCCGAGGGCGAGCCCGCCGCACAGGCGTACGACCTGTTTGGCCCGCTATGCACGTCGATCGATATGCTGGCCCACGGCGTACAACTGCCGGCGCTGGATGTGGGCGATGTGATTGGCATCCACTGCAGTGGGGCCTACGGCCTGACGGCCAGCCCGACCCGGTTCATCAGCCATCCGGTCGCCAGGGAGATCCTGGTGCAGACGCGCGGCGGCACGGCGCAGATTCTGGATGCCTCCGCGGCCGGATGAATCGGCGGGGCGGGATCCGGGGTAATTTCAGGAAGAAGACCGGCTCCGCGAAAGCGTGCCCGTTTCTCCGGGCACTTCATTGAGGCCACGAGCCCTGATCCCGAGCGTACTCGCCAGAGCCCGCCCTGAGCGTAGCCGAGGGGAGCTGACCTCGAAGTCCGAAGCCAGCTTCTTCGCGAGTACGCCGAATGACAACTGTCGTAGCGGAAACGACTTGCAGCTTGCCCGCACTTCCGGTCGTGCCCCGCGCAGACGCGCGGCGTTTTTTTCTTGACGCGTGTCCGGTCCCGGTTTTATCATGTTCTTCGTTAGGTGTGGGTCACGTCGCCACCTGAGCCTTCTTATCCCTTCCAAGATCCCGACAAACGCCGCCGTTGGCACGGGCACGCTCCAGGTGACGACAGTGGCCGGGGCGCTGACATCCAACACGCCGACTGCCTCGCCGCATGTCACCTGGGACTTCGGGAATATCCCGGGGCTGGGCAATGTCTCGCTCACGGCGGTGGATCCGGCGACCGGTCACACGGGTGTGTTCTCGTTGACGGGGTCCGGAATGGGGTCACTGTCGGCCCCGCGCGCGATGTGGGACATGAACCTCACCGGCACGACGCGGGTTTCCAAGGTTACCGTGACAGGCGCCGTGGATCTGGAGCAGATCACGGCCGCGACCATGGTGGGCTCGATCATCGCCGCCCAGACGGACTTTGCGGCCGTCAGCGGTTCCGAGAGTGCCTCATTCATGACCCTTACCGGCGGCGCGCTGTCGCTGACGATGCGCAATTCCTCGGTTCTGGCCGCGACCGGACATAATGTGACCGTCGGCAATGGCGACCTCAAGACAGACACACTGGCAATGACGTTCAATGATGTCAATGATCTGGCTGTGAACTCGAGCATGCCGCTGTCGTTTACAGCGGCGAGTTACGCATCGCACGTCGGCAACCCCGAGATCCACACATCCGCTTACATCGGGAGCGTGGTTATCACCGGCAGCTTTGCCGGCGTCAGTGGCACGTCGTTCCCCGAGATCTATGCGAACGGCGCCAACCCGGCCAACGGTTTTGGCATAGCCAGCATCAAGGTCGGGAAGAACATGGATTCGTCGGAGTTCTACTCCTACTACGGGAATATCGGACCCGTGCAGATCGGCGGGTTCATGGATCATAGCGCCGAGGTCTATGCCGACTACGGTTCCATCGGAAAGGTGACAGTTGGCGGGTACATGGACCATAGCGCCGAATTCTACAGCGAGTACGGCGGCATCGGATCGGTGCATATCGGCGGTAACGTGGATCATGGTTCCTACATGGAGATAGGCGACCAGGGGAACATCGGGGCCGTCTGGATCACAGGCGCCATGGACCACAGCTCCTACATCCAGACCGATCACGGGAACATCGTATCCGTTCACGTCGGCGGCAACCTGGACAACCACGCATACATTGAGACATATTATGGCAGCATTGTAACCGTCACGATCGGCGGCAACCTCGATCACAGCGCCGAGATCGACGTCAGCGACGCCGGGAACATCGCCAAGGTCACGATCGCCGGGAACCTTGACAACAGTGCCGAGGCATACGTGGATTACGGGGACATCACCAGCCTGACCATCGGCGGCAATCTCGACAATAACGCGGAGGTCTACGCCAGCGAAGGTAACATCGGCGACGTGAAGATCGGCAAGAACTTCGATCACAACGCCGAGGTGTATTCCGACGACGGATCCGTGGGCGTCGGCAACGTCTCGGTCGGCAAGGACTTCAGTAACGGTGCCCAGGTTTATGCCTACGGCAGTGCCATCAAGTCCGTGAAGGTCGTGGGTAATTCACTCTGGACTTCCGGGAACAGTCCAAAGATCTACGCCTATACAACCATCGGCTCTATTTCCATCGGGGGGAAGTCCATCAAGGCGGACTTCGAGGCCGGCGGTTCGATCGGCTCCATTACCGTCGGCGGGCTGATGCAGAATGGCCTGGTCAATTGCTACAATGGTGGCGAAATCGGCTCCATGTCAGTCGGGCAACTGGATGGCACGACCATCGAGACCGGCGTTCATACGCCGCTGGCTGGAACGCGGGCCGATTTTGTCACGCAGAACAGTTCGATCGGCAAGCTGGTAATCAAAGGCATCAAGACGGGCAGCGTGTTCAACTACATCACGGGTGGCAGTCAGATCCTGGCCTGGGATGTCGGCAGCATCATTTGCAACGGCTCGTCCGTGGGAGCCAACGCTCTGATCGAGTACCACACCGGCAGATTCGTGAATCTGCCGGGCGGTGTGATCAAGACACATATTGCCTGAACGGCGGATGCCGCCTCGGCCAGAACAGCGGCACGCATTAAATCGGCGTCTGTTAAGCTCTGATCGGGCCTGTTTCTGTCTGGAATTTCCATTTTCCTTTTTCCTTCCACCCCTTCTCTGCCGATTCTTATAGGACGGAATTCGTGTAAGGAAAGGAACCCACCATGGGGCAATTCTCGCTTTGGCGGGCCGCCATTGTCATGGGCCTCGTGGCCCTGCTTCTTTGCGGCATGACGGTGCGGGTCGCGTATCTCCAGAGCTTCGCGCCGCCCAAGGCCGTCATCTGGGCCGAGCGCCAGCAGTACGAAGCCCGGCCGCTCCAGGCCCGCCGCGGCAACATCTACGACCGCAACGGCGTGCTCATGGCCGGCACCGTGCAGACGATGTCCGTCTATATCGACCCGCATTTCATGTACGAGCAGTACCAGAAGGCCCCGCGTAACCTCAACCAGATGGACCAGGATCTTGCGAAGCTGGCCAAACTGCTGGACGTAAAGGCGGATGAACTGATCGCGGCCCTGGGCGAGCGGTACGACTGCCGGTACGCCAAGGTCATCAAGAACCAGGGCGAGAAGACCACTCAGGAAGTGCTCAAGCTCAAGATTCCCGGCGTCGCCCTCGAACCGATGTTCGTGCGGTTCTATCCGATGGGGTCGGTCGCCTCGCACATCCTTGGAAGCTGCGGCGGCGAAGGCGATGGCCTGGAAGGCGTCGAGCTGAAGTTCCAGAACGAACTGGCTGGCCGCGCGGGCTACAAACGGGTGGAGAAAGACGCCCGCCGGCGGCCGATCGACATCCAGGAAGACGACTACGTCGCCCCGAAACACGGCCAGCACATGGTGCTGACCATCGACGCCAACATCCAGACGATCGCCGAGGAGGAGCTGATCGAGGCGTGCCAGCATTTCAAGGCCCAGCGCGGCGAGGTGGTGGTGCTCGATCCGTACACCGGCGAGGTGCTGGCGATGGCCAACTATCCGACGTTCAACCCCCAGAACGTCGGCGATTCAAAGCCCGAGTCGCGCCGCAACGCCTGCATCATGATGCCCTACGAACCGGGTTCGACGGCCAAGCCGTTCATTGCCGGGCCGGCACTGGCAACGGGCGTGACCCGGTGGGGCGAAGTCTGGCCGATCAATTCGATCAGCTACAACCCGTACGGTTCGCGCACGGTCAAGGATGTCCACCACTATGGCCCGCTCTGCACCTGGGATATTCTGGTCAAGTCCAGCAATATCGGGAGTTGCCTGATTGCCGAGCGCATGGGCAACACGCGTGTTCATGCCGGCCTGGCCGGCTTTGGTTTTGGCCAGCGCAGCGGCATCGAACTGCCCGGCGAGGATCCGGGCCTGCTCTGGCCGCTGAAGAAGTGGACGCATTTCTCGACGGAATCGGTCGCCCAGGGTTACGAGTTCATGGTGACCCCGTTGCAACTGGCCCGTGCTTTCGCGGTCTACGGCAATGACGGCCGGCTGGTGCCGCCGTCGATCGTCAAGGGCACGCTGGATGCCGATGGCAATGTCATCGCCCGCAAGGCCCCGGTGAGGCTGGCCGATTGCCCCCGGGCCATCACCGAAGACGGCGTGGCGATGATGCGGCGGATTCTTGCCGACGTGCCCGTCCGGGGCACGGCCGCCAGGAAGGGCAGCCGCTTCTGGAACATCTATGGCAAGACCGGCACCTCGCATGTCAGCAAGGGTCGTTCGGGGTATTCGGGGAACCTGTTCAACAGTTCGTTCATCGCCGGCGCGCCCTACGAGAAACCCCGCATCGTGGTCGCTATGGTGATCCACGAGCCCGATCCGAGCCTGGGCCACTATGGCGGCACGGTGTCAGCGCCGGCGGCCGTCCGCGTCGTCGAGCGTACCCTCGGTTATCTCCAGGAACCCCCCAGCCCCGCGCTGCCCCTGCCCCCGGCGGACGTGGCCGGCCATCTGATAAACTACAGCCCCGAGGCGTACACCAAGCTGACGGAGCGGGTGGATGATTGAAGCATGACCAAGACGCTTTCGTTCCTGCTGGCCTTGTGTGCCCTGGGTTCCGTTGCCGGGGGCGAGGATGCTCCGTACGCCCGCTACGCCACGGCCGAACTCGCCAAACTGCCGGTCAAGGGCACGCCGTTGTTTGACGGGGCGGACCTCAAGGGGTTCAGTGTTGGTGGGTCATACGTGATCGTGGCCGCCGAGGGGCAGCCGTTCGGCAACGCGATTCGGGTTGAGGTGCCGGCGGCCGGGAAACAGGCGTGGGATATGCAGATGTTCTCGCCGAAGAACGTCGCGCCTATTCGCAGGGGGGATGTGTTGTTTCTCGTACTCAATGTGCGTTGTCTGTCTTCGGACGATCCGTCGGGCACCGGTACCTATGGGGCGTATCTGCAACGGACGACGCCGCCTTGGACGGCGCCGATCTCGATCAACGACACGGCGACGTCGCAGTGGCAGCGGGTGTACGCGGCCGGGGTGGCCGACCGGGATTTCGCGCCGGGCGATCTGTCGCTGGCCGTCCACCTGTCATATCACGCACAGAAACTGGAGTTCGGTGGCGTGATGATCCTCAACCTGGGCAGGGGCGTGGATATGGCGAAACTGCCGTATACGCCGCGGACGTATGGTGGCCGCGAGCAGGATGCGCCCTGGCGCAAGGCGGCAGCCGGGCGGATCGAACGATATCGCAAGGGAGACATGGTCGTCAGCGTGGTCGATGGCGCGGGCAAACCTGTCGCCGGTGCCGAGGTGCATGTGCAGATGAAGCGCCATGCGTTTGGCTTTGGGAGCTTCATTGAGTCGAGCATTCTCGGGGATACACCGGAGGCGCAGAAGTACCGCGAGTGGACGCTCAGGCTCTTCAATCGCGCCACCACGCCGATCTACTGGGCCGACTGGGGCTGGGCCAACGAGCGGGTCCGCAAGGAATACCACGGCATTGCCCAGTGGCTCCAGGACAACGGCCTCACCACCCGTGGCCACGTCATCATCTATCCCGGCTGGCAGTTCATGCCGGCCGCCACTCGCAAGTTGGAGAAAGACCCAGCCGCACTGCGGCAGGCGCTGCTGGATCACATCGCCGACGTCGTGCAGGCGACGAGCAAGTACGGCTTCGACGAATACGATGTGACCAACGAACTGCGCCAGCTTCATGATTTGACGGACATACTCGGCTATGAGGGC
Organism: Tepidisphaeraceae bacterium; assembly: GCA_049514055.1. Lineage (GTDB taxonomy): Bacteria > Planctomycetota > Phycisphaerae > Tepidisphaerales > Tepidisphaeraceae > JANYKD01. The sequence continues at coordinate 7,750 of JBEKVL010000178.1, forward strand.
GTCGCCGAATGGTTCCGCACGGCCCGCAAGTACAATACGACTGCGAGGCTGGCGCTGAACGAGAACACGATCGTCGAAAATGGCGGTAAGACGGCGGCCGAGCAGGCGCATTTCGAGAAGATGATCCAATTGCTGCTCGACGCCAAAGCCGGCCCGGATGTCATCGGTATCCAGGGACATTTCGGCGACTCACTCACGGCGCCCGACCGGGTCGTGGAGATCCTCGACCGCTTCGCCAGATTCGGCAAGCCGATCCACATCACCGAGTTCGACATCGACATTCGCGACGAGGCAGCCCAGGGCGACTACATGCGTGATTTCATGACCGCGGTGTTCAGCCACCCGTCTGTCGAGGCGTTCACGCAATGGGGCTTCTGGGAAGGCCGCCACTGGAAGCCGCTGTGCGCCATGATCCGCAAGGATTGGACGCCCAAGCCCAACGGCCAGGCGTACATGGACCTGGTGTTCAAGCAGTGGTGGACCGATGTACACGGCAAGACCGCAGCCGACGGCACGTATGACGTGCGCGGATTCCTCGGCGATTACCAGATCATGGTGACGACCGGTGGCCGCAGCGCGACGACCTCCGTCAAGTTGCCCGCAGCCGGAAACCGGTTCACGATCAAGCTGGAATAGATCCGGTGCTCAGCCCTTTTTCTCTTCCAGGCCTTCGATCTTGCTGGCCGTGATCCACTTCTTGCCGTCCTTTTCCTCGACGGTGCCGGTGACGGTGATGTTGTCCTTCGGCCCATGGCATACGGCTCCGTGGCTTCCCTTGCTCACGTCGTTGGCGGTCAGGTAATAATTGACGGTCTTCTCGCCGTCCTTCACGACCAGGACGTTCTGGCATTCGGTGGTTTCCTTCAGCCCGCATTTGGCGCAGGTGAGTGTGCCTTTCAGCGTGGTGTCCGCTGCCCGGGAGATGCCGGCGAAGCCAATGATAACCAGCAGGGATAACGCGAGGCGAGCAAAGTTTCGCATAAGGAGACTCCTTCGATTTGAGAGTTTGAGACGGATCCTTGCCCGGTCCAACGCCGGGTGCCATGTTGCCATTATAGGCAGTGCATTCACGGAATACAGGCTCCAGGCGTGTCGACGTCGGGGTGGGTGTGCCCACGGATTGTGGCAATTGAGTTCTGTAGCTGCGATCACCGATCACGGCTACAGGCAGGCGGGTTGCCAGAATCAATGGGCGGACCCGTCGGAGCCCATCGTTCAGAGACTTACGTCGCGGTCTCCTATTCCCGTCACGCCGCCAGCGCGGTAAAAGCGACGGACCATGAAACTCCTGTGCATTGATGTCGGCTCTTCCGCGATCAAGTCGGCCGTGTTGGCCAAGGGCAAAGTCTCCGGGCACATTGCCCGCGTGGCGTTTCCGACCCGATGCGAGGGGACGCACGTTGAGGTGGATGGCCGGGAAATATTGCGAGCCCTGGGACGGGCGACGCAGGAACTGGGCGCGGCCGTGCGCGGCGTCGATTGCATCAGCCTGTCGGTCATGTCGCCCGCGTGGGTGGCAATGGATCGCAATGGCCGGCCGCTGACGCCGATTGTCACGCACCAGGACCGGCGCTCGGTGGATGTGGCGCTGGAGTTGGAGCAACGCGTCGGCAAGGCGCGGCACATCAAACTCGCGGGTAATCGGCCGTTTCCGGGTGGCGTCTCATCCACCACTTACGCGTGGTTCAACCAGAACGCCCGGGCAGTGATGAAGAAGGCAGACCTGGTCGGGCATCTCAACACGTTCCTGCACCGGCACCTGACGCACAGCCGGGTGATCGACCCGTCCAATGCCTGCTTCATGGGCCTGCACAATTGGCGGACGCTTGATACCTGGAACGATGAACTGATCGACGCCGTCGAGGCAAGCGAGCATTGCCTGCCACAGATCATCGCGGCCGA
>JBEKVL010000179.1:0-9641 GCA_049514055.1 Tepidisphaeraceae bacterium
AGCGATGGAATCCACGTAGATCGTCTTTGGGGTGGGGACGCTGACCGCTCCTTCGTAGGCACCCAGGTCCACCGTGCCGTTCTGGATTCGAGGATTGCCGGCCATGTCGGTAGTCACGCCAGCAGGAATGGCCGCATTCGAACCAACGTCCAGGGCCGGCGAGCCCGCCCGCAAACGCAGGTCGCCGTAGTCATCATCGGCCGTGCCAAACACGCCATCCGGCCCTGCCCACGGTGAGCGAACAAAGAGCGGATCGGCGTTGATGTTGCCGGTGCCGCTGTAGCCGCCCTGAATGTCACTGTAGGTGATTACCGGCGTGCTGGAACTGTTGTAGATAAGTGTGCTGCCGCTGTTCCACCAGACGATGCAGTTGGTCAACTGAGGATTGGAAGAGGCGTTGTCGTACATCCCGCTGCCGTTGGTGGATGCGATATTGCTGCTGAGCGTGCAGTCGATCAGCGTCGGGGAAGAGGATACATTATATATCCCGCCGCCGGAAGTTGCAGCGTTTCCGTGTAGCGTGCAGTTGGTCAGCGCTGGCGATGAAGACGACGCATCGAATACGCCGCCCCCGGACACAGCCGTGTTCGTGCTTACCGTGCAGTTGGTCAGAGTGGGGCTGCTGCCCGCGTTGTACACACCACCGCCGCTACTGGAGGCGATATTCCCGCTGATTGTGCAGTTTGCAAGTGTCGGACTACCGGAGGAGTTGTACATGCCGCCGCCGTAGTTCGTCGGAGAACTACTTCCATTGGCATTGCCGCCCGTGATGGTGAAACCATCGAGGATGGCCGTGCTGTCCGTCCCGCTATCCACGACCACATGATAGCTGTTGTCGGTATTGTTTCCGACCGCCCCAATATCCCCCGACAGAATCGTCGGATACGCCGTCACATTCCGGGCATCCGGGTTAGCTGCGCCGTATCCTGCATACCCGCCATAGATCGCGACGCCCGTCTTCAACTGGAACGAAATCGTCCGATCCGTGCCCGAGGTCGACTTATACATCCCCTGGCCCACCTTGATTGTATCCCCAGACACCGCCACCGCCAGCGCCTGTTGCAGATCCTTGTACGCAGTGCCCCACGACGGCCCATTGGTCGCCGGGGCCGGAGAATTCACGGAGACGTAAATCGTCTTGGACAGCAGCAGCCGCCCCTCCAGCGGCTGACAAACCGCCTCCCGCAGGCGATAGGCCGCTTTTGCGGATCGTCCTCGACCCCACTTCGGAATCCATCGGGGAAACATAAGCCACTCCTCCGCACCATCGCGACAAACCCGTTCCAACCCGACGAACTAACGGGTCGGGCTGGCAATACCGGACCAAGCACTCCGGAGATTGTGCGCGGCAGTCGGGCGCATGTCAAAGGAAATGTGCTCAAGCGGCAATAGAGTGGGCCAGAAGTGGCGATCCGACACATGTCTTCGGCTGCGCCACCACCCCAAGAACCCTCTTATCCGCGTCCGCCAGTCCTGTTTTATGAGAAGGGTTGCCTTCGGGGTAGGTTGCCAACCGGGTTGTTAACTGGATGGGGTGTGTTAAACGGAGAAACCGAGAGTTCCGGCCCCGGAGCGTCCCCAGCGGCAAGAAACCCCGTCCGACCCGCGTTCTCCGTCGCGCTCGCCTCGTCGGCATAGAGAGTCTGGCCGCTCGTAAACCCTTGTGGTTACTGGAGAAAACGAACGAACGTCGGAGGGCCCGCCTCTCGGGGTTCAGTGTTAACTGGACGGTAACGCAGTTTCGCTACAAAACTGAAAGCTCCGCGAGTAGGATTTGAACCTACGACCCGCCGGTTAACAGCCGGCTGCTCTACCACTGAGCTACCGCGGAATTGTGGTCGCAAAATGCGACAAGAGCCTTAATTTACTGCGCTCTGTCGGCCTGTCAAGTAGATCGGATGATCGTGACGGCAACTTTCGACTTGCGGGGCCTTACCGCTTCCTCCCGAGGAAATCGCGAAGGGCCGCGAGGGATCGCGAATTGACGATCTTATCGGGCGTCAGGGCGGCCCGACGGGCTACGCCCAAACCGTAACGCACTTGCTCAAGTTCCCCGGTGGCGTGGGCGTCGGTGTTGATCGCGAACATGGCGCCGGCCGCCGCGGCGGCGCGGGCATGAACATCATCGAGATCCAGACGCGGCCAACTGGCGTTGATCTCCATGGCCGTGCCGCATGCGGCCGCGGCGGCGAAAAGGCGGGCGAAATCGGGGGCAAGGCCCTCGCGCCGGTTGATGATCCGGCCGGTGGGGTGGCCGATCACATTCACATATTTGTGTTCAACAGCGCGCAGCAGGCGATCGGTCGCCCTGGCCGGTTCCTGACGCAGCGAAATATGCGGACTGGCGATGACAATGTCCAGTTCGGCAAGAATGTCGTCCTCATAATCGAGCCGGCCGTCGGCGAGAATGTCCACCTCGGTGCCGGCCAACAAGGTGATGCCTTTCAGACGAGAGCCAATGCGGTGTATGTCGGCCACATGGGCAAGCAGACGCTCGGGGGAAAGGCCATTGGCCTGCACCATGGCCTTGGAGTGGTCGGTGATGGCGAGATACTCATACCCCGTCGCCATGGCGGCTTGGGCCATTTCCTCAATAGTATTGGCCCCGTCGGAGGCAACCGTGTGCGTATGCAAATCGCCACGAATGTCCACGCATGTGACAAGTCGTGGGAGTTCGCCGGCCATCGCCAGTTCGATTTCACCACGGTCCTCACGAAGTTCCGGTTCGACGTAGGCCAGGCCCAGCGCGCGGAAGATATCCTGCTCGGTTTCCGCGGCAACCGGCCGCGCGTCGGGAGGCAAGCCTGTCTTCTTGTCGGATTTCTCGTACTCGTCCAGGCGATACAGACCCCATTCATTGAGCGTGTACCCCTGCTTCTGCGCCAGGCCACGAATGCGGACGTTGTGTTCTTTCGAACCGGTGAAATACATCAGCGCCGCGCCGAAGTGCCCGGCCGGCACCATCCGAAGATCGACCTGTAGCCCCCCTGCCGTCTTGATGCTGGCCTTGGTCGCACCCTTGGCCAGCACATCCGCGACATCGGGCAGGGCGACGAATCGCCGGGTGATCTCCGCGCCGGCCGACGGAGCGGCGATCGCGGCGACAATGTCCACGTCGCCGATCGTCTCCTTGCACCGCCGCAAACTGCCGGCAATCTCGGCCCGGAGCACGCCGGGAATTCGCCTGACCTGCTCCAGAAGATCGCGCGCCACCGGCCAGGCCTCGCCCAGCGGTCGGCGCAGCACGACCGTTCCTTCCGCCCCGGTTCTGCGTTTGAGCGACTCGATGCCCTTGCCGATGGCCTCGATCTTCTTCACACCAATCCCCTTCAGCCCATGGAGTTTGCCGCCGGCCAGCGCCGCCTCGAGCTGCTCCAGCGATGTGATCCCCCGCTCCTTCCAGAGCATGTGCAACGTCTTTGGCCCCATTCCCTCGATCTGCAACAGCGGCGGCAGGCCGGATGGTATCTCCGCGGAAATCTCATCGTGTACCGCCGACTTGCCCGTGCGGACGTACTCGTCGATGATCGCCGCGCTCGACTTGCCGATCCCCTCGATCTGGCCGATGGTGCCGTCTTCCACGCTCTTACGCAGATTGACGCTCGTCTCGCGGAGGATACGCGAGACTTTCGCAAACGCGATCACTTTGAACGCATTCTCCCCCTTAAGTTCCATCAGCGTCGCCAATTCGGCAAACAGGTCGCTTAGTTCGATATTCAGGCCCATGCAGACAGCATAGCCTCGCCGCCTTGAAAACGCACCGCAAATGCTCAAGATGCTGCCCATGGGCCATACACCGGAGACCGTAGAACAGGATGTTCAGACCCCCCACGCCGACGCAACGGCCCTGCCAGCGGAACCCGCGCCGCCCGCCCAGACGCCGCTGGTTGCCGAGCCGCCCGACGGGCCGGTCGAGACCGGGTTCGCAGATGAAGAAGCACCGGCGGCCGGCGATTCCGCTCCGGCGACGGAACAGGCGGCCGTCAATCCGGGCGTGCTCGAGGCACTGCTGTTCTCGACGCATTCACCGCTGACACCGCAACGGCTGGCGGAACTGATGGAACTTAAGAGCCAGAAGACGCTCAAGAAGGCAATCAAGGAACTGAACCGGCAGTACGAGGAGACCGGCCGATGCTTCCGGGTGGAACAGGTGGCCGGCGGGTATCAGTTGCTCACGTTGCCCGAATACGGCGAGTGGCTCATCCGCCTGCTGAAACGCGAGAGCGACTCCAAATTGACGCGCGCCGCGATTGAGACGCTGTCGATCATCGCCTACAAGCAGCCGATCCTGCGGGCCGAAATCGAGGCCATCCGCGGCGTGGCCTGCGGCGAGACAGTTCGTTCGTTGATGGAGAAGCACCTGGTGCGTATCGCCGGTCGCGCCGAAGAACCCGGCCGGCCGATTCTCTACGGCACGACCCGGCGATTCCTGGAACTGTTCGGGCTGAATTCGCTGAAGGATCTGCCAGGGTCGGACGAACTGCAGTTGCCCAGGCCCGCCGCGGCCACCGCACCGGAGATCGCGCTGGCGCCCGAACCGGCGGCTGCCCCGAGCCTGGAAACAACCGGCGACACGCAACTGGGCAATGGTGGATAACTTCAGGCTGATTTAAGCAGGGCCCGCGTCCTCGCTGGCCTTCATGACGCGCGATCCGTTTGGTATTCCAGGCCAGCGATGACGCTGGCCCTACAAACCCGGTTCGATGATCTTGTTCGTTCCCGAGCCGCCGAACAGTTGGTTGGTGCCTGAACCGCCGGCGAGAGTGTCGTTGCCGGCGCCGCCGTAGAACACCACATCGTTGTCGATCGTCGCGTCGGCAGCGATTTGGTCGTTGCCGGGACCGCCGTAGGCAATCAACTTCCCCGATACGCTGAACACGCCGTAGGAATGCCCGTTCATGAAGACCTCAACGGCCGACCAGCGGTCCTGGAAAGTGATGACATCATCGCCATTCGTACCGCCGACGACCAGGTTGGTGAGGGACGCGTTGGCGACATCCGGTTGCTCGACCACCGGCGCGATGGTGATGGTCTTCGTCGTCTTGCCGACAAGACCGCCGCTGTCCCGGGTCGCAAGGGTGACCTTGTACTTCCCGGGCGCCGTGAAGGTGTAGGTAAGGCTCTGGGCCTCACTCACGCTGGCGGGTGTGTAGGGAAGGCTGAGCTGGGCGACCGGAGTATACAGGGTCCATGAGACCACCAGCGTGTCGCGCGGGGCTGAATCACCGGGATTGAAGTTGATCGTCACCGGTTGATTGGGGACGGCCGCCGCAAAGGCCACGATCTTCGGCGCGGGCCGGACGTTTTGAACGTCGGCCACGAAGTCAAATGTCACCACCTCGCCGTTTCGCCGCGTGCCCGTGGCCTCGGCCGGATACATCCCGAAGAGAGTATAAATGTGCTGCAGGGGCGTGTTGCCACGCCATTTGGTGGTTGTCACGCCGTCGCCCCAGTCGATGTCCCAATATCGGATCCGCTGCCAGTAATCGGCAGGCTGGGTCGTCGGGATGACCACGGCCTTGCCTTCGTACATCTTCGCCGGCACATGCAGCGAGATGTCGCTCGCCTGACCATCCAGAAGGAGGCGGCCTTCAAGCGATTCCATCCGTGGACCACGATTGGCATTCTGATGGGTCATGTCAAATGACTATGGTGGGGCCAAACGGCCTGAGAGTCAAACGGTCTGGCGGACATTTTGTGCGCGATCGTACGAAATCACGCCATCCATTCCCGGCTTCGCTTGAGTTCGCCCGAGAGAATCCGGTTGGCGATGGTGATGTTCTCATGCACCTGGAAATCGAACATGCCCACGAGCGCGAAGTCGGCGCCGTTTTCATACGCATACTTGAACCCGTCGCGCGGATGCACCGCGCCGGCCGCCAGCACCTTGTAGGCGATCCACGGCCGCTTCAACTTGCTCATGAAGTCGATGACCTCCTTGGGTTCCTTGCACCAGTAGTTGTCGCAACCGTAGTTGTCGATCACGTCCTTCGTCTGGTCGGGCCTGCGCGTGGACCAGTAGTTGGTGTTGTGCAGGGTCTTCACATAGAAGTCCGGGGCGATACCCGCCTGTTCGATGGCCATCGGCGTGCGCAGTTCGTGGCCGGCACAACCGGCGATCAGGCCGTTGTCCTTGATGATCTTGATGAGTTCGCCGATCACGCCGATCTTCCCGTCGCGGGACCAGAGGTCGCCAAGATTGCCGACGAGGAACGCCCCCGAAGCGCCCGCGAAGACGGCCTGCTTCACGGCGATATCGAGTTCCTTCTCGACCGGATTGATCTGGGCGAGGTATTGGATCTTGCCGCCCTCTTCGCGGTACTTCTTGTAGACGCGGATGGCGTTGGGATCGCCGGGGTAGGCGACCATGGTGTTGACGCCGAGTTGCTCGCAGATCTTCCAGGTCGCGATGATCTTCTCGTCGGTGAAATAGTGCTTGAGCAGGTTCGAGACGTAGATCAGGTCGCGGCTGTGGCCATAGCCGCTGATGAGATTGCCGCCGCAAATCAGGCGGCTGATTTCGACCTTGCCGATCTTGCCCGTCCAGTTCTTGCACAGGGCAATGGGCTGGACCGGCGGCGCGACCTCGTCGGCCATGGCGCTGTTGACCAGCAGCCGCTCCTCCATGCTGACCAGGGCGGGCGCGGCCACGGCCGTGGCGATCGACTTCTTCAGGAAACTCCGGCGACCGATGTTGGGTTTCTGGTTCATGGCGAGGAAGTGTACCCAAGAGTGCGATTTGGGGAAAGAAGAAAATCCTGTAGCCGCGATGGGTCATCGCGGAGGGACCGCGATCAACGATCGCGGCCACAGGCGGACCCGGCAGTCCGCCATTCAGTGTGACCAGAAATCCGGGCAAGTCGTAAACTACTTCCGCCGCAACAGTTGTCATGCTGAGCGTACTCGCGAAGCATCTGGCCTTGGACTTCATAGCCATATCCTTCGCGAGTACGCTCAGGATATCGGTTTGTGGTCAGGATGCGTCTCCCGGAAGAATCATCGCGCCCGCCGCGATTCCGTTTTCACTGAAACCATAACCCATGAAAACGTTCGCACCATCGCACGATACGCGATACTGTCAACAACTATGTCAAACGACACTCACGCCGTCACCGGCGCTTTCGGATATTCGGGCCGCCACATCGCTCGCCTGCTGCTGGCGGCCGGGCATCGAGTGATGACGCTGACCAACTCCCTCAACCGGCCCAACCCCTTCGGCGACGCGATCCGCGCCTTCCCGTTTCACTTCGACGAGCCGCAGCGTCTGGTGGAGAATCTGCGCGGCGTCGATGTGCTCTACAACACCTATTGGGTCCGCTTCAATCACGCGAACTTCACCCACGCCCGGGCGGTCCAGAACACCCTGACGCTCTTCGCGGCCGCGAAAGCGGCAAGGGTCCGGCGGATCGTGCATGTCAGCATCACCAATCCATCCGAGGATTCGCCGCTGGAGTATTTCCACGGCAAGGCTCAACTCGAACGCGCCCTGCGCGAGTCGGGCATTTCCCACGCCATTGTCCGTCCGGCGGTTCTCTTCGGCGATCAGGACATCCTCATCAACAACATCGCCTACATGCTCCGCCACCTGCCGTTCTTCGGCGTCTTCGGCGACGGCAGCTGCGGCATCCAACCCATCCATGTCGAAGACTTCGCCGGCCTGATCGTGGAACAGGGCCGACTGGCCGAGAACACACTCATCAACGCCGTCGGCCCGGAGAAGTTCACGTTTCGCGGGCTGGTGGAGACCATCGCGAAGATCATCGACGTCCGCCGGCCGATCTTCTCCGTGCCTCCGGGCGTGGGCTATCTGGTCGCCAAACTGGCCGGTTGGATGCTCGGCGATGTGCTGCTGACACGAGAGGAAATCACGGGACTGATGGCCGGCCTCCTCGCCGTCGACACACCCCCCACCGGCCGGACCCATCTCACCGATTGGGCCAGAACCAACGCCGCTCTCCTGGGCATCCGCTACCAAAGCGAACTCGCCCGTCGCCGCGGCCCGCGCGCATGACTGTTCCGGCAGCGTGAGCCCGCAGCCCACCACACCTAACATGTACCCGGATAGGTATACGCATACTGCGAGAGGACATTCCCGCTGCCATCCTTGATCGTCTCCCCGGCCATGTGGTCGTAGCTGTCGTAGGTGAAGGTGTAGACTCGGGTTTGCGTGCTGTCATCGGGCAGCAGCCGGGTTTCCGTGGCCGAGGTCCGCTGATCGTTGGCGTATAATTGTAGATGGACTCCGCCGTGCCGTTGTCCTGGAACGCGACCGTGGACACGTCGCCCGTGTCCGGCGTGCTGTTGCTGCCGTCGTTGTAGGACAGCGTCTCGACCGAGCCGGGGCGGGTGATGGTGTGGAGCAGGGCATCCTTGTTGTCCGTACCGTAGCCATAGGCGATGTCGCTGTCGCCGCTCGCCGTGCCCTGATACGACTTGCTCAGTAGCCGGCCGGTGGCGGGGTCGAAGTTCCACAAGGTCGTGGCCGCCGTGGCGCTATCCAGCGTCGATCCGGTGAACGTCGTCAGGCTGGTCTGCTGGCCGGTCATGTCAAATCGCCTTCTGTGGCATCATTTTCACCGCCGCCAAGAACTCAGAGTTTGTGAATAAATCGAAAAAACGACCGGGAAAACCGCATTTTCAGGCAAATATTGAGGGTCAAAGGCAATTTATTCACAGGCTCTCAATGGACCAGTACAGCCGGCGTAGAACTTGCTCAGCATCCGGCCGGTCGCGTCGTCGAATTTCCATTTCGTCTCGAGTAGAAGTCATGCCCAAGCACCAGACTGTTCCGGAAGTAATTGCCAATTCTCCGCCAGAACCTCAAGACATCCAACGCTATCAAGGTAAATCATGAAATGGCGAAGCCGTGTCTGAGCCTTGGATTCATCCCGGCGACGGCCAAATCGTTCCTCTGCCCAGGACGAACTGGCGACTTCGACTAACGTATCATAACATTCTTCAATTTGCCAGACGGTACATATCGGTTCCCTGGTTTTCTGTACCGCGACAGCTCCAACAAAGCAAATACCACCTCGATACGCAGCATTATCGCGATAGAAGTCGTAGCGGATGCTCGGCCCGGATTCATCCAGCGTAGCCTCGTGGATAAACTCCGTCGACGGCACAGGCACGTGATATAATGGTGTTTTGTTGCTCATATTAATTCGGCCGCACGGTAGACCATTCTAAGGGGACGGGAGTCATTCTTTTCCCTTCCGCGGCCGGCCGCGATTGCGGAAGGTGTGCCCCAGGCCGAGGTCGACCGCGGTGCGGGCCTGCCAGCCGGGGGAAATGGAAAACGGGTCAGGGATCATTTGCCTCAACTCGCCTCCTGTGTCGCGGTGTTTCTCGGTCTGCCGCGTGGCCGCAGGGTTGCCTGAAGGCCCATCCGTTCCACCAACTCCCTTTGCCAGTCGTCGCCGCCAAAAGTGCAGCCCCGGTTCACGCTTTGCCGGAGCGCTTCCAGTTCCGCCGCCGTCTGCGGTTCGTTGACAAAGTCGAGCCAGTCGCCCGGCCGCTCGGCCGGCCAGTCGGCGAGCATGGCCACGCCACGATTCCGCTGCCGGCGCCACAGGCTGCTCCAGGTCCAATCCTCCGCGCGGCTCACCAGATTCGCGCGCAGGGCGTTGCGCTCCACATAG
>JBEKVL010000180.1:0-9630 GCA_049514055.1 Tepidisphaeraceae bacterium
GCGCCGAAGAGCTCGCCGAACATGGAGAAGATGTCCTCCACGTTCATGTGCTGGAAGTCGTGCTGTCCGCCCACGCCGGCGTGGCCGTACTGGTCGTAGCGCTGGCGTTTTTGCGGATCGCCGAGGATCTCGTACGCCTCGGCCGCTTCCTTGAATTTGTTCTCGGCGTCGCCCTTGTTGCCGTCGACACGGTCGGGGTGATGCTTCATGGCGAGCTTGCGGTAGGCGCGTTTGATCTCGTCGGGGTCGGCGGTCCTGGCCACGCCCAGCACTTCGTAATAATCGCGCTTTGAAGCTGCCACGGTCATTTCCTGTAGGGTGTGCTTCAGCACACCGGATTGCCGGAACCGCTGCTGGTGTGCTGAAGCACACCCTGCGCATTCTGGTCCGCAGTGCAGACGCTACACGCGCAAAGCCCAGAGATCGAGATCCCTGGGCTTTGGCGTATCTTTAGCGTCGAGCCGCGACGTCAAATCACCGCGCCCGCCACAGGCTTCACTTCTTCATCCTTCCTGGCGTCCTTCAGTTCCGTGATCAGCACGTCGGTCGTCAGGGCCAGTCCGATGGCGCTGGCGGCGTTGAGCAGCGCCGTGCGGGCGACCTTGGTCGGGTCGATAATGCCGAGCTTGAACAGGTCGCCGTATTCGCCGGTCGCCGCGTCGTAGCCGTAGGCCGGGTTCTTGTTCTCCAGGATCTGGGCCACCACAACTTCGCCGTCTTCGCCGGCATTGTCGGCGATCTGGCGGGCCGGGGATCGCAGGGCCGCGGAGACAATGTCGTAGCCGATCTTCTCATCGCCGCGGGCCTTGCTCTTGGCAGCATCCACGGCCTCGATGGCCCGGAGGAAGGCCACGCCGCCGCCGGGGACGATGCCTTCCTCGGCCGCCGCCTTGGTGGCGTGCAGGGCGTCGTCGATGAGATCCTTGCGCTCCTTCATTTCAGTTTCGGTGGTGGCTCCGGCCTTGATCACGGCGACGCCGCCGACGATCTTGGCGAGACGCTCCTGGAGTTTCTCGCGGTCATAGTCGCTGGTGGTGGTTTCGATCTGCTTGCGAATCTGCTCGGAGCGGGACTCGATCTCCTTCTTCTTGCCGGCGCCTTGGATGATCAGCGTGCGGTCCTTGTCGATGCTGATGCGTTTGGCCTGGCCGAGGTGTTCGAGTTCGACGTTCTCAAGCTTGATGCCCAGATCCTCGCTGATGAACGTGCCGCCGGTGAGCACGGCGATGTCGCCCATCAGGGCCTTGCGGCGGTCGCCGAAGCCCGGAGCTTTGACGGCGCAGATGTTGAGGACGCCGCGGAGCTTGTTGACGACCAGGGCCGCCAGGGCTTCGTTTTCGACGTCTTCGGCGATGATGAGGAGCGGCTTGCTGCCGGTGACCATCTTGTTGAGCAGGGGGAGCAACTCGGCGAGATTGCTGATCTTCTTCTCGTGGATGAGGATGGAGGCGTCCTCGAGTTCGCACTCGAGCGTGTTGGGGTTGGACATGAAGTAGGGCGAGAGATAGCCCTTGTCGAACTGCATGCCCTCGGTGTATTCGAGCACGGACTCGGTGCCCTTGCCTTCATCGACGGTGATGACGCCCTCCTTGCCGACCTTCTCCATGGCGTCGGCCATGAGCTTGCCGATGTGCGTGTCGCCGTTGGCGGAGATGGTCGCGACATGCTCGTAGTCATCGCGGCCTTTGACTTTCTTGGCAATATCGGTGATGGCTTGGGCCGCCACCTCGGCGGCCGCCATGATGCCGCGCTGCACCAGCACCGGGTTGCAACCGGCGGTGGTGTACTTCACGCCCTCGCGGAACATGGCCTCGGCCAGGACCACCGCGGTGGTGGTGCCGTCGCCGGCCACGTCACCGGTCTTGCTGGCGACCATGTTCACGAGCTTGGCGCCCATGTTCTCGAACGGCTGGGGCAGTTCGATTTCCTTGGAGACGGTCACGCCGTCCTTGGTGATCCGGGGCGAGCCCCAGGACTTCTGCAGCACGACGTTGCGGCCGCGTGGGCCGAGCGTGGCCTTGACCGCGCGGGCCAGTTGCGAGAGCCCGTTGCCGATCTCCGCCCGTGCGTCAACGCCGAATTTCATCTGTTTCATTGCCATGGATATAGCTCCAATTCGTAGTCAGTGGTCCGTAGTCAGTGGTCAGTAGCTAGCAGTCGTTCGTCCTTTGCTACGGACTAGGGACCACTGACTACCGACTATCCGTGATCATTCAAGCACGCCGAGCAGGTCTGCCTCGCGCAGGATGACGTATTTCTCGCCATCAACTTCGACTTCGGTGCCGGAGTACTTGCCGTAATAGACCGCATCGCCGACTTTGACGGACAGCGTCTGCCGCCTGCCTTTGTCGTCGATCTTGCCCGGACCGGCGGCAATGATCTTGCCCTTGGTCGGCTTTTCCTTGGCGGCGTCGGGCAGATAGAGCCCGCTGGCCGTCTTCTCTTCCGCTTCGGTCTGCTTCACGATCACGCGATCTGCAAGGGGTTTGAGTTTCATATTCTCGATCCTCTTTCGTAGGGTCCGCACTGCGGACCGATCATTGCCTGTCACGTCCATGGTCCGCAGTGCGGACCCTACAATGGTGGGCAGTGCCCACCCTACGCACTCTTTTTTCGCTTCTTCGCCACCGGCATCGACACGATAATCGCCCGGAGGATGTTGTTCACCGACTCGGAATCCTTGAACACAGCGGCCACATCTTCTTCCAGCGTCACGGCGCGAACGGGCTTGCGGCCATGGTCGCGAATGTACTCACGATAATACTTGCCCATGACGCCCTTCTTGAAAAAGCCCGGCGGCGTCGGCGGAATCTCCAAATCATCATCGTTCGCGGGCAAGTTTTCTTCGGACTTCTTCTTCGTACTGTCCCACTCAAACGGCATCGTTCATCTCCGAACACGGTGGGCACTGCCCACGCTGCGCTGCCGCCACCGGCATCGGGCCGGCCGCGACCAGTTTCCTTCGCTTTGTGTCCACCGTGGCGTTGAACCCTTCCTTCTTCTCACGGGCCACGCCCAACCTTTCCAAGGTCGCAGCGGGAATCCACGAATGATCGCTGCCGGTGTCGACGAGCATCTTCTGCACCACCGCATGCTTGCGGCGATTCAGGATGTTCTCCAACTCGCAATCGACGTGAAAGGTTCCCATGGTCGCACTCGCTCACATCATCCCGTCCATGCCACCCATGCCACCCATGCCGCCCATGCCGCCGCCGTGGCCATGATCGCCGCCGCCTTCGGGCTTGGGTTGGGGCTTGTCGACAATGATGCAGTCGGTGGTCAGGAGCAGGGTCGCGACTTCGGCCGCGTTCTGCAGGGCGGTTCGCTCGACCTTGGTGGGTGTGAGGATGCCGGCCTTGAAGACATCAACGTATTCGCCGGTCAGGGCGTTCCAGCCGTTGTTGTCTTTGCTGTCCATGACGCGGCGGACGACGACGCTGCCGCTGGTGCCGGCGTTATCGGCAATCGTGCGGAGCGGAACGGTCAGTGCCGTGCGGACGATCTTGACTCCCACGGCCTCGTCGCCTTCGCATTTGAGGTCGGTGTTCAGGGCGCGGAGGGCACGAATCATCGCCACGCCGCCGCCGGCGACAACGCCTTCCTTGACGGCCGCCCGGGTCGCGTGCAATGCATCCTCGATGCGGGCTTTCTTCTCCTTGAGTTCGGCCTCGGTGGCCGCGCCAACATTGATTTGCGCCACGCCGCCGGCCAGCTTGGCCAGGCGTTCCTGGAGCTTCTCTTTGTCGTAGTCGCTGGTGGTGATCTCGATTTCCTTGCGGATCTGGGCGATGCGGCCCTGGATCGCCGCACTTTCGCCGGCGCCTTCGATGAGGGTGGTGTTGTCGTTGTCGACGCGGACGAGCTTGGCCTGGCCGAGCTGGTGCAGCTCAACCTTGTCCAGCTCGATGCCCAGGTCCTTCATGATGGCCTGGCCGCCGGTGAGGATGGCGATGTCTTCGAGCATGGCCTTGCGGCGGTCGCCGTAGCCGGGAGCCTTGACGGCGCACACATTGAGCACGCCGCGGAGCTTGTTGACCACCAGGATCGCCAGGGCCTCGCCCTCGACTTCCTCGGCGATGATCAGCAGAGGCTTCTTGGCTTTCTGGATTTTTTCGAGCAGGGGGATGAGCTTGTTGGCCGCGCTGATCTTCTCCTCGTATACCAGGACGAGCGGCTTCTCGAGTTCGACGGTCATGTCGTCAGGATTGGTGACGAAGTTGGGCGAGAGGAACCCGCGGTCGAACTGCATGCCTTCGACCACATCAACGTAGGTTTCGAGACCCTTGCCCTCTTCGACGGTGATCACGCCGTCCTTGCCGACCTTCTCAAAGGCATCGGCCATGAACTTGCCGATCTCACGGTCGTTGTTGGCGGAAATGCTGGCGACATTCTCGATGTCACCCTTGCCGGCGACCGGCTTGGATTGCTTCTTGAGATCGGCGACGACGGCCTCGACGGCCTTCCGCACGCCGCGGGCGACCGCCATGGCGTCGGCGCCGCTGGTGATGGCGCGGATGCCTTCCTTGAAGATGGCCTCGGCCAGGACCGTTGCGGTGGTGGTGCCGTCACCGGCAGTGTCGGAAGTCTTGCTGGCGGCTTCGCGGACAAGTCGCGCGCCGATGTTCTCGTACTTATCCTTGAGTTCGATTTCCTCGGCGACGGTGACGCCGTCCTTGGTGATGTTCGGGGCGCCCCAGCCCTTGTCGATCACGGCGTTGCGGCCACGCGGGCCGAGCGTCGCTTTGACGGCTCGGGCGAGCTTGGTGACGCCTTCCAGAAGTGCCTTGCGTGCTTCGGTATCGAAGGCCAACATCTTCGCGGCCATGTCACGTCTCCTTCTATAAAGACTCGGATTCAACTCAAACACAGATCACAGTCACTGCCGACGGACGCACCGCCGACACCCAACGCGTATACAAACCGGGTGCCGAGATGGATGACAGGCAGCATATTGGATGTAAGTGCTTATTGATTATTGATTTGGAGTTTGAGGCGTCGTATTTCAAATCTCTTCTTCCGCCCTGTCAGGCTGGCAGACGACCATTCGGCGGAGAGTTGGGATTGCCAATGTGGCAGGGGGTCTGTCCGTGATCCAGCGCCTGGCGAACCTTGGCGGAGAGGCTGCCGACCGAGAAGGGCTTCTGGAGGAACCACGCACGCTCATCCTGTCCTGACCCTGGAGCGACTATCCTGCTGCGCGGGCATGGTTCCGGCGTGGAAGCTGCGATCTCGCGTGCGGCCGTAAGCGTCATCTCGTTCGACGGCGACGAAGACGACACGCCCAAAGATTATTTACAAATCTGACGACTTTTTCGTTGACTGGAAAATCGACATTTCGCTATACTACTTAACAGCACTCCTGAGGCTCGCCGACATCGGATCGATCAAGTCTGGCCGATGTGGTGCAGCCTCCCGAGGTCTCCCTCGTCTGCCGTGTCTGGCGCAAGCCGGGGAGGCCCGAAAATATCGGCGACGGTGCTCGGTCGGCGGGATCGTGTCTTTTTCCCCCGCGACGACCGGGTTGGGCTGCCGGTTGGTTGTTCCCTGACATGCTTTGGAAGTCATGATTTCGATGCTTCTGTTGAAGCTCGCTCTTTTACATAGGATTAATCCCCAAGCGGGCCGGCTTGCTCTGGCTTGGACGACATCGACGGTCGCGGCGGCGAACAGCCCATCTGTCCGCCGGCGAGAGAATAGACGCCCAGCCCCAACAACGTGAACCGGTCACAGCGTCTTGGCCTCGGTGGGTCGGCCCCGCCTCTGGGGATCTGTTCATTTTTCCCGGAATTGCCCGGTTTCGCCCTTGCTCCAACCGCCCTTTACGCGGCATAATCGGAGCGTCGGGCGAATCTGAGTATTCGGCCGCACACACCGTGGCGACGGTGCGTAGGAACTGATGACGACGTTGGCCTTATCAGAAAGGCCCTCGTATTATACATATACGGCTTCCACATAGAGGATTAGCGGCAACGCAAAACTCAGACAACATGCGACGGACGGGGCTATACCCGCCGGATGCAAGCTGGGGATGCGGGCTACAGGCCGACGACAAACGAATCACCGGTGACAGAGACGATAATTCCGGCCGGCTTCGCAAATCAACGACCTTCCGCATCTCACTCCCGACAGATTCCGAATTGCAGCGAGATCGGCTCCAGCTTTCGGATTCGGGGAGCGGATACAAGCCCGCGACGACACGGTCGCGGAGGAAGGACATCATCATGTCCATGCAGTCGCCACCGGTGCCGCCGGCACCGAAGAAAGCACCGGCACCGCCCCCTCCACCGGGATCCGCCCCGCCGCCACCGCCAGGGGTTGCCAAGGCAGGGCCGCCCGCATTGCCCGGAGCGCCCGCGGCGGCGGTCATCGCGGATCCCAATGCAAGTGACCTCGGCCCGATAGTGGAAGTTGGATTCTGGCAGTTACCCTTTGTTCAAAACGTTCTCCCCTTCATTACCTCGCTGGTTCTTCACCTCAGTCTGATCGTGATCGGTCTGGTCACGATGAAGACGCTCCAGATTGTCACCCAGGTCGTCAACCGCGAACAGGTCATCATTCCCGATTCGGAAATGGCCGAAGACGGCCCTCCGGGCGGCATCCCGCATCCCGGGCTGGGCGGCGATCCCACCCGTGACGCGGCCCAGGACAAATTCCCCGACGTCCCCAAGGATTCCAAGGGAATCGCCGAAAAGCCCGGCCCCAACCTCCAGGTTTCACTCATGGGCGGCGGTAGCGGCACCCAGGACGGATCGGCCCTCATCGGCGTCGGCCCGGGCGGCGGCATCGGCTCGGGCATCGGTTCGGGCAAGGGCACCGGCGTCGGCTCCGGAGATGGCGACGGCTCGGGCGTCCTCGCCCCGTTCGGCGTTCCCGGCGGCGGTGGAGGCATCGGCCCCAAGAGCAATTTCATCGGGCTCGGCGGCAACGCCCGCCGCATCGCCTACGTCTGCGACGCATCCGGCTCGATGCTCAACATGTTCGACAGCCTGCGCGTGGAAATCCGCAAGTCCGTCGATAACCTCAAGCCCATCCAGTCGTTCAACCTGATCTTCTTCCAGGAACAGGGTCTGCAAACGGCCGAGAAGATGTCATTGATGCCGGCCAACCCGGAAAACAAGCGAAAGTCCTACGAGTTCCTGGACAAGATGTACGTCAAGGGCGAAACCAATCCCATTCCGGCGCTGGACTTGGCTTTCAGACAGGGCCCGGAACTGATATATCTCCTGACCGACGGCGACTTCAACGGGCCCGGCAACGATGCCGTGGTCAAGTATTGCGCCGAGCGGACCAAGGACGGCAAGACCAAGATCAATACCATCGCCTTCATCAGCAAGGATGAGAAGGACAATCCCCAGGATATGGAGTTCGTCAAAGCGCTCCAGACCATCGCCAAGAACAGTGGTGGCAAGTTCAGACACGTGACCGACGATGACTTCAACCGGTAGCCCGGGGCCTCACCGGCCCCGCGCGCTATGCGCTACCGGTTTCGGCCGGGATATGCGCGCCGGCGCGGCCGGATGCCTCGTGCTACCCGGTCTCCCTGTCATCGTTACCCGCACAATTCCAGTGTATGCGGAAAGGAGCACGTCATGCTGAACGAGAATCCCAAGCCACAGGAAGAATACAAGCTGAGTTTCTGGCAACACCCGTTCATACAGAACACGCTGCCGTTCATCACCTCGCTCGTGCTGCATCTGAGCCTGATCGCCCTGGGGCTGGCGACGATGCAGGTGGTGAAGATCGTCGTGTACGATCCGAACCAGAAACTGGATGCGCTTCTTGGCGATCCCGAGCCGCCGACCGATCCCAATTCAAACCCACTCACGCTGCCGCCGGGATTTGACCACGAAGACCGGCCGGCCGCACAGAACACGATACTCGCGGTTCCATTGGCCAAGACAGGTTTCAATGACCACATGGGGAGAATCCCCAAGGCACTCTTGCCCGGTGGTGGATCATCTGATGCTGAGCCGACCGAGTTGACGCGTATGATCATCGGTCCCGGGGCATCCGCAGGTTCCGGCCAGGGCGGTATCGGAAGTGGCCACGGTCCCGGCGTCGGTGGCGGCGAAGGTGACGGCCTGCCCGCGCCCTTTGGCGTCCCCAGTCGCGGCGGCGCCCCGGACGGCTCCATCTTCCGTCTGCCGCCCGCCCGGCGAGTCGCCTACGTCTGCGATGCCTCCGGCTCGATGCTCAACATGTTCGGCTCATTGCGGGCGGAAATCCGCAAGTCGGTCGATTCGCTGCGCCCGAACCAGTCGTTCAACCTCTATTTTTTCCAGGCGCAGGGCGTGAAGGTGGTCGATCCGGCCGCTCTGATGCCGGCCATTCCGTCGAACAAGCAGAAGGCGTTCGACTTCATGGACAAGATGTACGCGGCGAACGAGACCAATCCGATCCCCGCGCTTGATCTGGCGTTCAAGCACGGGGCTGATTTCATCTACCTGCTGACCGACGGCGACTTCAACGGCCCCGGCAACGACGCGGTCGTGAAGTATTGCGCCGAGCGCACGAAGGACGGAAAGAAGCGGATCAGCACGATCGCCTACATCGGTAAGGAGTCGAAAGACAGCCAGCAGGACGCCGAGTTCGTGAAGGCGCTCAAAGCCATCGCGAAAGACTCCGGCGGGAGTTTCCGGTTCGTCACGGACGACGACATGGGCGAGTAGGGTGCGATTTATCGCACCACGGAGTGGTGGGCAGTGCCCACCCTACGGAGTTTAACAAGTAGTGTTTTCGAGCGTGTGGAAATCCGACGCGCATGAACACCGCCGGCGACAGCGACATAGTTCCGGCCGGCAGGACGTGCAAGATCGCCACAGGCTCACTCCCGACAGGGACGCGTCAGCAGCGAGATCGGCTCCAGCGGCGCGGTTCCGGGGAATAGTTTTCCATGTATCTCCCAATGTGGGAGAAAGGACGTCTGTCATGCGGAAGTTGTTCAATCTCAAGTTCGTCGTGTTCGCGGCGCTGCTGGCCGCGGCAGTCTTTGTGGCGACCAGCGGCCTGGCCCAGGGCACGCCCCCGGCCGGCGGGGCGCCGGCGGCGCCGACCCACAAGGTCAACCCCTTCGCCATCGTGTTCGACAACATCGACTTCGTCTTCATCATCATCGCGCTCTGCTCGGTACTCGGCGTCACGTTCATCATCCAGGGCTTCATCAAGGCCCGTGCGTCGGTCATGCTTCCCGAGTCCTCCACCAATCACATTCGGGAACTCATCGGCCAGAAGCAGTTCAAGGAACTCATCGAGTTCACCGAGAGCGACCCGTCCTTCGTTTCCAAGGCCCTCAACCCTGCTCTCAAGCGCGCCCCCAGTTTCGCGGCCATGAAGGAAGCCATGGAAACCTCCATCGGAGAGCAGACGGCCGACCAGTTCCGCCGCATCGAGTATCTCAACATCATCGGCAACCTCGGCCCGCTGCTCGGCCTGCTCGGCACCGTGCTCGGCATGATCGAGTCGTTCCAGCAGATGAAGATTTCCGGCGGCCAGGCCGACCCCTCCAAACTCGCGGGCGGCATCTCGCAGGCATTGTGCCACACCATGCTGGGCCTGATCCTGGCTCTGCCGTGCCTTGCGGCGTTTGGCGTGCTGCGTACGCTGGTTGACCGCCTCACCGTGCAGGGCGCA
>JBEKVL010000181.1:0-9581 GCA_049514055.1 Tepidisphaeraceae bacterium
GTGATGATGTACTCCTCAACGCCGCCGACGTTCTTGAGCGTCACCGTCTGCGTGGCGACCGGAGCCGTCAGATGGTCGGTCGTGGCCAGGGTATCCAACTCCGTCTGCACCGCTGGCGGGGCCTGACTGAACTGGATCGTATCACCCGTCTGGCCGTGTCCACCGCCGCCGTGGCCACCGAATCCACCGAATCCGCCGAATCCGCCGAATCCATAGCCCGACAACAACTGGCGGCCCTCGAGGTTTTCCAGGCCGAACGACGGCATGCGCCGCCTGGCCGAACTCGCCGGTTCAAGCCCGGCACTTCTTCGCGCAAACAACAATTTGAACATACGCATCTCCTGTATATTGGCTCGTTCTATTCCAGGCACCCTTCGGGCACCCTTGCAGTTCCGCGGCCGGGCGGCACGCGCTCGCCCGCGTTCGCGCCGTTTGTCTCTGCATAATCATAATATACACAAGTGGCCGTGACCGGGGAATAAGGGGACAGTCGCGATCGAATTCCAGAAATGACGCCTCGATGACCGGCGTCCGCGGGAAGCCGTGCATCGGCCCCGTTCCGCCGCATCCTGGCATGCAACTCACGGACTTTCCGCATGATCCGCCGCGAGAGGTCCGCAAGCTGCTCGCTGGACAGCCCGGCGTCAGCAGTCTGTTGTTGCGCCGGCGTGACGGGATGGTTATTGCGTGGATTCATGTTGATTACCATCCGAAGCGACCGCGCCGGCCATAGCCATAGCCACCATATGGCCACCAGCCCTGACCCGTGCCACCACCGCCGCCACCGCCGACGCCCGTCCCCGTGCCGCCCGTTGATCCGGTGCTGGCCGGTTTTCCGCTGGCGGTGGAAGTGGACGTATACGTCGCCAGGTCGGCGGCCAGGAGATTCGCCACGGGCGAGCCGCGGCCGGTGACCAGGTCGTAACCCGGCCCGGCCGAGTAATAGCCGTTGTTGCCGCTGACAATGTCGTGGAAGTTCGTTGCCGGCGCCGCGTAGATTCCCTGGAGCGCCGTCCGGCTGTCGAGCGAGCCGAGGCCGCCCGCGGCACGCGCCTGATCGGCCAGCGCCAGCAAAGCGGCCCATGCCGGTGCGCCGTCACTGGTTCCGCCGACGGTCTGCCAGCCAACCACGCCCGATGCCTTCGTCGAGTCATAAACCGAGAAGCCCGTGTTGGGATTGGCGTTGAAGGCAACATCGGGCGAGGAAACCTGGGTGGGCTCATAGATTGAGTATCCACCGCCCGAGAGATTCCACGCGGTTTCGCCGAGATAGTCGCCGGCGGAATCGGTCTTGAGCGTCGTGCCGCCGACGCCGATGACATTCGGCGAGACGGCCGGCCATTCGGCGCCGGCGCCGGAGTCGCCGGAGGCCGTGACGAAGGCGACGCCTCCCGCGATGCCGGAACCGCCGATGTGTCCGCTGGGCGTGGTGAAGTAGCTGTCGTAACTGGTTTCGCCGCGGAATTCGCTCTGGCCCCAACTCATCGACACGGCCACGACGCCCGTCTGTTTGCGGGCATAATCGACCGCCGACATGAGATCGCCCACACTGGAGGAAGCGGCCTCGACGAGGAGAATGCTGGCCTTGGGCGCCAGCGCGTGCGCCCATTCCACATCCAGCGAGATCTCCTGCGCCCAGCCCGCGTCCGCCTTGACGCGTGAGTTCATCATATATTTGGTCAGCACGAACTGACCGGCGGCGTTGTTGTCGCTGAGACTGAACGCTTTGTCGAACACCTTCAGGTCATTGACGATCGTGGGGTCGTCGTACGCATCGACGATGGCGATGGTCTGGCCCGAGCCGTCGGCCTTGACCGTCTGGCCGGAGACGCTGAAAGAAACCTGGTTATAGCCGTATGCATTGGCGACCTGAGCCGGCGACAACCCGCTCGGGCTGGCCGACAGAAGCTGACGGGCCTCCAGCGGCTGGAGATTGAATTGCGGTTGGCGAGTCGTTGTCTTACGTGCCATGGAGTTCTCCTTTTCATACTGCGATACTGGTCATCGCAGGTAAGTGGCCGCCCATAGGGGGTGGAGGGTACAGCGCCGACTGAAAGGCCGGCCACACTTGCAGGAAACAATCGATATTATCATGCGGCGGCGCGAAACTAAACCAAGACCGCATACCTTGCACTGTTCCGAGTGTCCAGTGTGAAGTGGTACACTCAGCGTCCGGGTTGTGTCCCCTCCCCGGTGGTCTGCCGGCCATATAGTATCGGCAAGGTGCGCCGGAACCGTGATGTCCAGTGCGGCAAGGCCGGGCCGAGCGGACGGAATTGTGGACTGTGGCGAAACAGACGTGATGCCGACTCGGTCAGTAGAAGATGTGAGGAATCGCCCGGAGCGCAGCAGCAGAATGACGCTTTGTATGCAGATTTATTGACTGAATGTTAATCTGCGGAGTTGCGAATATGACGCCAGTCGCTAATCGATTGACGCAACTTGGGTTGGACGCGGCCGGGGCCGGCGCGACGACGGGGCGGCGTCCTGACTCGGACGAGGACCGGGCGGCCGACAGCGATCATTCGCTGTTGCAACACTACATCGCGACCGGCTCCGAAGAGGCGTTCTCCCAGATCGTCTACCGCCACTCGGGATGGGTTTACCACACCTGCCGCCGGAACTTACGCGATGTTCATCTGGCCGAGGACGCAACCCAGGCGGTTTTCCTCCTTTTGTGCCGCAAGGCCGGGTCCATCAGACCGGACGCACATCTGGGCGGCTGGTTGTTCCAGGCCTGCCGTTATGTCCTGGCCGATATTCGCAAGAGCCGCGCCCGCTACCTGCAACGCCAGAATCTGGCCTGCGATCTGACCCTGCGGCGGGCCGCGTCCGCGGAACAACCCGGGGCCAAGGCCGACCCGGTGTTGTCGACGGTGGTCGACGAGGCTATCGCCGGCCTGCGCGAGAACGACCGCCAGACCATCCTGATGCATTTCTATGAAGGGTTGACCTTGCGCCAGATGGCGGCGAAGCTGTCGATCACTCGCGAGGGGGCCAAGAAGCGGGTCATGCGGGCCCTCGCCCGCCTGCGAGGACGGCTGGCCGGCACGGTCAACCGGGCCGGCAAGGGATCGATTCTGCCCATCACCGCGCTGTTTCTGCTGCTGCGGACCCGCGCCGCCGAAGCCGCGCCGGCCGATTTCGTGGCGGCCGTGGCCAAATCGGTGACCATCCCGGGCCTTCCGTCGGTTTTCGTGGAACTGATTGTGGAAAGCGTCCGGCGCTCCGCCATCCGCGGCACCGAGAGGCTCCTGACCAGACTCGCCCTCACGACCGTGGCCCTGTCGCTGTTGACCGTCGCCAGCATGCCGTTCCGATCCCCCCGCGACAGCAGCGTGGCGCCGGCCCTGGCCGCCAGTGCCTCTGACCCCGACAGATCCGGCACCCGATCCAGCTCTGCCAAGGCGCTGGCCGCCTCGAACAAGCCGGATATGCCCGATGACTGGTATCCCGGCCCGCCGTATGAACCGCCACTCGAACTCGCGACGACGCCTCCGGTTATGTTCGATGCCGACCCGGCGCCCGCCGAGCCCCAGAGGGCCGCGCCCGGTGCGACGGCTCGGGCTCAGGCAACCCTGTCGGTCTCCACTGTCGCACCTCTACCTTCGTCCAATAATAATATGGCGGCCGCGGCTATCGCAGTGGCATCCGTCCCCGCCGTTGCCGCCAAGGCATCGCCCCAGCGTCTTGCAGACCCGCTCTGGCTCCCGGAAACCACCGTTGTCGTTGATGCCACGCCAGCCGCCGGTTCGACGAACCCGCCAGCCTTGATACGGCCGCACCTCCCACCACCGTCGTGGCCCGAGGATCATCGGCCACCGCAAGCGGGCGATGCACACAGTCGTCCCGAACCGCCTGATTCCGCCGACCCGCCGCCGCTCGTCGTGGGAATCGCACCGCGGCACTGGCCGGATATGCCGGGGATCGTCCCGGTTCGTCCGCGGGAAGTGGAGCCGGCTCAGGAGTACAACTTCGTTGACCGGTCGCCGAAGCCTCCGCCGCCTGAGATACCGGTGGCAGTCCGGTCGTGGATGCCCGGACCACCGGACAAGGGCACCGAATCGTGGATCCCGCCCATCGCGGTCGGCACACCGCGCCATCTTGCCTGGAAGGACGGCTCGACGCAGCCGCCGGCGATGATCCCGTTGTCTCTGCCTGGCAAGACCGCAGACCGTGAAGGTGCCTTCACGCCACCGGACGCATTGCCGGAATTGGGATTTGCCATGCCTGGCAAGCCTCCGCCCGACTTTGACGTCGTCGGTGACGTCGATCCGCAGTCGCTGTTGATGTTGCCGATGGATGCCAAACCCATGGCCGCGTGGGCCGACCTGGGC
This sequence comes from Tepidisphaeraceae bacterium, assembly GCA_049514055.1. Lineage (GTDB taxonomy): Bacteria > Planctomycetota > Phycisphaerae > Tepidisphaerales > Tepidisphaeraceae > JANYKD01. The sequence goes on from JBEKVL010000181.1 coordinate 4,338, forward strand.
ACCGACCCGCAGGATTCCAGGTTCCTCCGGCTTTGGGGCAGTCCAACAGACGCCGCCGACGAGGGCATGTGCGCCTGCAAAACGGTCATGTCCGGCCTTGCATTTGCGGATGCAACCCCGTCGTACTATGCCATGGACGCGGTGGTTGTGCCCGAGCCCACCGGGCTTGGCTCGCTCGTGTGCATACTGGCCGCTCTGGCCGCACGCCGCCGCCGTTAAGGATCCACGCAGGAAGAGCAGTCCAGATTCCGGGTGCCACGGCTTGTCTACTGCAAGCCGTGCTTCACGATCACGTAGACACGGCTTGCGGTAGCCAAGCCGTGGCACCCCCGAGTCACAACAGTGATTTCTTTGGGAATCAGTGGCACTCCATGCCGCGTCCAATCACGGTGCCCTTTTATAATGGCCGCCCAGGCATCTGCTCCCGATCATTCCCTGCATAACAGATTTGCGCCGGCGATGGATGTACCCGATGAAATCGGTACAATTGTGACAGGTATCGGGATATGGTCCATTGGTCCGGCCAGCTAACTGAAAGGAATGGGTAATATGAAACTCGCACGTCAAGGCGCGGCAAGCACGGCCATCATCGGAGGAATCGTTCTGGTGGTGGTCATCGGTCTGGTGGCGTATTTCGCCAGCGACGTCTTCCGCACCAAGGTCGACAGCAATGTCAATCAGATGACCAAGTGGACGCCGGAGAATATCGCCAAGGACCCGGTGAACTACCTGAACTTCTGCGAGAAGAAGATCAACGAAGCGGTCGATCAACTCAGGGCCGACCGCATCTCCGTCGCCCAGAACAAGGCCAAGCTCACCGACATGAAGGACACCGCCGCGGCGAAAGTCCGCACCGGCGAGAAGGTTCTGCCTGAGCTGAAGGGCATCTATGAGCAGGCCGAGAAAGACAATGCCTGGCCGGTGACCTACAACGACGAAAAACGCGACAAGGACTGGATGAGGACCTACATCCTCAAGATCAACAAGGAGACAGAGACCCAGCGAATCATCTTCAGCAAAGTAGATGGTGGCCTGAAGAAACTCGATACCCAGGTCGCCAAGATCGAGAAGGCCCAGGCCGACGCCCAGACACAACTGGCCGACATCTCCGCCAACCGCGAACTGCTCAAGGTCCAGAAACTCACCGACGATCTCAAGGACCGCCTCGTGACCATGAACGGCGCCGTTCAGGGCGTCATCGATGTCGCCGGCGACAAGGGCAGCATGCCGTCGCTGGCCGACCTGACCGCTGGTTCGACCCCGGCCGCGGACACCGCCGAGTTCGACAAGGTCATGGGCAAGATCAAGTAAGACCCGCACCGTTTCATACGGAGCGAATCGGATGAAATGCGCTTTGCCTGCCATCGTTGCAGTTCTTGCAGCCGCCGTGCTGACCGGCGGCGGCTGCGATCGTCCGGCCAACAAGGGCGGCGGCCCGCAGACTTCCGGGCAGCCGGCCGTCAAACGCACCGAATGGACCGCCGCGGACATCTCCAAAGACCCGCAGGGCTACCTCCAGTGGTCCGACCAGCAGGTGGTGGCTCAGATTGCTGCCAACGACAAGAAGCTCCGGGCCATCCAGAACAGCCGCGAGCAGTTCTCCAGCAAACGCAACACGCTCCTGGAGAACATCAGCGACGTCGCGAACATCAACAAGCGGCTTTCCGAGGCCGTGCAGCGGGCCGAGGATGAAGACCGCTGGCCGGTTCGCATGGGCGACCGCACCTTCAGTCGCGAAAAAGCCCAGACCATCCTCCAGCAGACGAAACAGTACATCGAAGAGCGGCAGCCCATGGCCAGCAAGTACGACCAGTTCCTCCAGAAGCTCGACGACACGGCTGCCTCCGTCCGCGCCGAAAACGTCCGCCTGGCCGAGCTGCGCGAGAAGATCGCCCTCGACATCGAAGGCGTCAAACTCAACCAGGGCATGGCCGAGGTGGACAAACTGCGTTCGGCGGAGTCCCAGCTTCGGCAGATGTCCTCGGCCGTCGCCTCGCTGAGCGCCGAGAACGACCCGTTGCAGGCCGTTCCGCCCAAGGAGCCGCCCGGCCGGGTGAACATCGACGACATGCTGAAGTAAAGTGGGGCCAGCGTCCCCGCTGGCCTCGAGTAGTGTGCGTTTCAACGCACCACACGGAATCGGTGCGATGAATCGCACCCTACGGAATACGAGGGAAGCAGCCCATGAATACGCTGAGATTTCTTTTCCTTCTATCACTCGCCCTGCTCACCTCCGCGGCTCTGGCTCAGGAGAAGAAAGACGCCGGCCTGGGTGGGCTCGCGGCCGACGCCGAACTTGTCGAAACCCGTACCGAGGTCCCGCGGCTCAAGGCGGCCGCCGCCTATACCATGAAGGACAACATCGTCGAGATCGAGCTCAGCCAGTACGCGGGCTACGCCGGGCTCGTCGCCGCCAACAACGGCCTGGCGCCCACCGAAGACTCCATCTTCTTCAAGAAACACGGCTTCAAGGTCAAACTTACGCTGAGCGAGTCCGAGAGCTGGTCCGCCCTCAATTCCGGCCGCATCGCCGCCTCCGCCACCACGGCCGACGTCCTGGCCGTCTACGGCAAGCAGTTCCAGGTCGTCGTCCCCGCGCAGATCGGCTTCTCCCGCGGCGCCGATGGCATCGTCGTCCGCAGCAGCATCAAGAAGATTAACGACCTCAAGGGCAAGATCATCGCCGCCCCGCAATTCACCGAAGCCGACTTCTTCCTCCGCTACCTTGCCCAGGAAGCCGGCCTGGCCATCAACATGCTGCCCGACCTCAAAACCGCGCCCGACCCGGCCAAGGTCAACATGGTTTTCTGCGCCGATGCCGAAGGCGCGGCCAATCTCTTCAACCGCGACCTCAAGGCCGGCCGCACGCGCCTGGCCGGCTTTGTCGGCTGGGCGCCGTTCACCAGCGACGCGGTGGAAGGCTCCGATGGCAAGGCCACCATGCTCGTCAGCAACCGCAATCTGCTGGTGATCGCCGACATCCTCATCGTCAACAAGGGCTTCGCCGCCGCCAACCCCAAGATCATGGCCGGGCTGGTCAACGGCCTGCTCGAAGGCAACCAGCTTGTCCGCGACAATCCCGACTCATCTCTCGAGCTGCTCGCCAAGGCACTGAAGTTCGACGACAAGGCCAAGACCCGCGCCGAGCTCGCCAAGGTCCACCTTGCCAATCTCCCCGAGAACCTGGCGTTCTTCTCCGGCGCCATCGACGCGGCCGGCAGTTTCGGCGGAATCTATCAGTCCGCCGTTTATGCCTACGGTTCTGACCTGATCCGCAACCCCGTCGACGCCGAGAAGTTTTTCGACGTGTCGTACCTGAAAGCCATCGAGCAGTCCGGCGCCTTCAAGAACCAGAAGATCGCCATCGCCCCCATCCGCTCCAGCGCCAACCAGACCGTCGAGGGCGACCCGCTGCTCTCCAAGGACATCCGCTTCCTCTTCCAGCCCAACTCCGCCATTCTCGATCTGGCCAACGCCGACAACACCAAGAACCTCGAGGCCATCAAGAAGCTGCTTCAGGTCAGCCCCGGATCCACAGTGCTGCTGCGCGGCCACGTCGACAACAGCATGATCGACGAATTCCGCCGCAAGGGCGGGGAAGCCCTGGTCCGCCAGCAGGCCATGCGGGCCATGGAACTCAGCAAAAATCGCGCCAACGAAGTCAAACGTATTCTCATCGAAAAGAACAGCGTGGACGCCGCCCGCATCGACTCCGTCGGCCGCGGCTGGGACGAACCCGTCGGCAAGCCCGAAGAAAACCGCCGCGTCGAGGTGCAGTGGTTCACGCTGGAGTGATGACGCCGTTTTTTTTTTGGACCGCGGCGGCTCGACGCCGCTTTCCCATGTGCGGCACGTTGTATGTTGAGTTTCAGAATCCGCCCGAAGCGGCGAGAAACCCAACGGAATCGCCGCGGCGCATGATCTATGGTGTCACCGCGCCGGTTCCGACGCCGATGAAAAAGCGGCGCCGAGACCGCCGCACCAAAAGTGTCGGGCATGCTTCAGCACGCCAATTGTCGGTTCAAACTCCAGCAGGAGGTTTCACATGAGTCGCCACAGCTTCTCTTCCCGCGGCCCCGTTGTCCTTCTAGCCGGCTTCATCGCGCTCTCGCTCGCCTCCTGCGACGATTCGTCCACCCGCCCGAAGCCGGCCGCTCCGCAGAACCGCTCCACCCCCGCCAGGCCCGATCCGACCCTGGCCACCTCGCCTTCCGGCATCGCCGCTGCCCTGCAGCAGCTCCGTGCGCCTGATGGCCCCGCGCGCAAGGACGGCATCGCCGTTGCCCTTCTCATCGACACCTCCGGCAGCATGAACGATGCCGTCCCCGACGCCGACGGCTCGCACCGTCCCAAGATCGACATCGCCCGCCGCTGCGTCCTCAGGGTGGTCAAACAGGCCGAGGGCTTCGCCAGAGAACAGCCCGGCACGCCTGTATTGCTGGGCATCTACGAATTCAGCACCCGGAACAAGAGCCTCTGCCGCAATATCGTCCCCTTGAACGCGCCGAGCACCGCCGCCGCCGACAACGCCCTGAAACGCCTCGCAGCCAACGGTGGCACACCCATCGGCCAGGCCATCATTCAGGCCAAGCACGACCTCGACGCCGCCGGCCTCACGCGCACGCACATCCTTGTCGTCACCGATGGCGAAAACACCGACGGCCTCGCTCCCGCCGACGTGGTCACCGCTATTGGCAAGCTGCCGGAAACACAGCGCCCGGGCGTCTACTTCGTCGCCTTCGACGTCGCCGCCGCCGTCTTCAAACCCGCTGTCGATGCCGGCGCCGCCGTCCTTCCGGCCGCCAATGAACAACAACTCCAGACCGCCCTCGACGAACTGGTCGGCGGCAAGATCCTCCTGGAGAAATAGCCGTCGGAGCCATGCAACATCGCGGTGGAGGAACCGCGATCGACGATCGCGGCTGCAAATGACTTTCCAAAATGAATGGGCACACCCCGCCAGCCCGGCGGTTCCATTCGCCGAATTCGAGAACGCGACGCCCAATGCCATCGACATCTCCGGCCTGATGACCGCCCGCGGGACGCCGTCGTCCACCGCCGGGCCCGCACGACCGGGATGACGGGGATTTGTTCGTGAGGACCGATTCTGAACACGGCTATCCACTTGACTTTCTAATATCAGACTTCCTGATCTCATCGGAAACGGAGTTGGCACTTATCTCGGCAGAGATCATGCCATCTCGAAGATCATTCTGGCCTGAGTCTGCGGATGCTGGTATTGGG
>JBEKVL010000182.1:0-9552 GCA_049514055.1 Tepidisphaeraceae bacterium
ATTCTGTTCGGCCGCGGCTTCGCTGTCGAAGGTGCGTTCCTTTCCCTCGTCAAGGTCGAGGTAGCGCACCTGGCGAAGCGTGGCCGTCATCTTTTTCTCGCCCTTGTCGCCGGGCGGGGCAACACTCAGATCCCAGATGAACTTGGAGTCCTCCCTGGTCTTCTGCTCGCCCTCGGGCGCCGTGACAGCGCCCTGGTTTTGCGCGGTCACCGTCATGACGTAATTGCCGGGAGCAAAGACGTCTTTGACCTGCACCTTCTCCTGCGCCATGGCCGCGCAGACGCAGGAACACACAACAAGCGCCAACACCGTCACCCAACGAGTACGCATGGTTGTTTCTCCTACCCCCGGAAAGTTGAGTAATCCCGCAATCGGCGGGCCGACACATCGGGAATGATGATAAATCTGCAGATTCCGCTGTCAACCAGAAACCATGAAGGAACCGTGAAGAAGCCCGTCACCGGCGCCGCACCAGTTGCGCCTGGGTCGTGGTCGTGGTCGCGCTGCCAAGCTGCTCGGATTTCCGGTAGAGCACCAACGTGCCGGTGTTCAGGTCGTAGCCGCAATCCACGGCATGCACCTTGCCGGCTTCACGAATGACCACGACTTTCGTACCGTCGGCAAGCTGCGTGGTGCCCGTGACAGTGTAGGTGAACCGGGTTATGGGATCCTCGTCGAGAACCTGCCCCGTTCGCAACTGGCTCAGGCCCTCCGGCGGCACGTAGCAGCCCATCAGGCTGTAGATACTGTTGAGCGTCCTGACCACGGCCGCGGGGGGTTTGCCTGCCCCGGCGGCGACGTGCAGCGATGTTTCGACCCAGCCGGGGCCGCGGCGGCCGGCCGTCAGGGACATCTGCAGCGGCGAGGGCGGCGTGTTGGCTCCGACGATGTTCATGGCCGTCGTTCCCTGGTAGTCCAGCGCATGGAACTCACCGGTCCATGCCGGCGGCCTGGCGTTGTTCCACGGGAGCTTAAGCGTGCGCATCCCCGCGAACGTGGTGCGCATCAGCCGCGTGCTCTTGGCGGTGTCCACCCCCGGCGAGGCATCGACAACCTCCACGCTGCTGGACTTGAGCAGGAGGCCGGTGTCTTCATCCCACACCCAGTAGTGGTTTGAACCGGGAGACGGGTGGAACATGAGGATCACCGCGTTGAACTTCTGGTTGCCGATGGCAAACGGAGTGCGGGAGATCTTCCGGCCGGGACCCGCGCCGGCCAGCAGTGCCTTCAGTCCCGCCGGGTGAATCCAGACGTTGTTGGCTCCCGCATAGGTCACGCCCGCCAGAACCATGGACGGAGCCAGCGGCCCCGTGACCGATGCCAGGTCGAGATTGGTGTGCATGGCGACCGTGTGCTCGTCCACGCCCACGATGCTGGTGATGGTGAAGCCCTGCCCGGCACTGCCGAAGCTCTTGGCTTCGTTATAATGGTTGCCGTACTGGTCCACGAAATCCCCGTTGTCGGCCAGATCGTAGCCCCCTCCGGGCCGGCTCATGGCCGAGTAGAAGGCGTTGGCGATCTGCACGCCGGGCTTGACCCAGTCAGGGGCGGGGAGTTTCTTGAACTCAGGGACGATGCCGACGACGTCGTTGTCGTCGATGGTCGCGACCTGCTCCGCCGCATGGGCGATCGTAGCAAGCCATGCCAAGGTAACCAGAACGAAGCACGCGTGAAGAACTGTGGACATGAAGCCTCCTCACGAAAAACGCCCCTCTTCCCTTCGACTCACAGCGTTGTCGACCAGTGAAACATCTTACTTAGTCCACAGTCCTGATGCCAGCGTGTTTTGCCGCGCACCGCCTGCAATCGCAGGGCCACCACATTTGGCCTGAATCCCCTGTTCGGAGTTCACGCGTTAGCGTGCCTTTGCCCAGCAGACACGCTAAAGCGTGTACTCCGAGCCAATTCTCGGAGACCGTTAGGGCCAAATGCGATGGCCCTGCCTGCAATCGGGTTTCCGAGATGACCTGTTCGCCAAAGCAGGGTTCTTCGGCGGAATCAGGAATGCCTGTCCCACCGTTCACCCATCAAGTCAACGGCGACGGAGCGTCATCAATCATCCGCCCGCGCGGGCTTGCCCGAATACCTTCACCTCGCGAATGCCCACCCAGCAGCCATCCTCCACGCCGGTCACCGTGATCCTCACAAAACGGATCCCTTTGGCAGTGTCAAACTTCAGCTCGTGTTGTTGCAGCCGACGGGTGTTCTTCGTCTGGTCGTTGAGGACCGACCAGTTTTGCCCGTCGGCCGAGCCTTCGACCTGATACTGGTATTGCTTGCCGTCAAACTGCCAGAGAATCGCGCAGCCCGAGAGGTCGGTGGGTTTCTCCAGGTCGGCCTGCCAGAACTCAGGCACGCCGTCGCTGTCGTCGTCGGCGCACCAGTAAGTGTCGGGGGCGTCGTCGTTGACCTTGCCGGCGTCATGTTCGTCGTTCTCCACGGATGACGCCGTCACCACCTTGTATGGAATGCCATCGGCCGGATCCAACTCCGCTGCCTTGCGGCGCTGGGCCTTGGGCCGGCCCCCGGCCCGATCCGTCTTGCCCGCGGCCGGATTCAGCTCGGCCAGCACGGCGCCCAGACGCTGTCGCGCGGCCTTGCTCTGCTCGGTGTCGGCGGCCGGAGCAATGGGCTTCTCGGTGAACGGCGCATCGCTCATGTCGAAAAGTTCCCCGGCCTGGTTCAGCTTGAAACCCGGGTCGCGGACGTACCAGTGGCCGTCGAGCTGCACATACGCCCAGGGCCGGGGCGTGCCGACCTCGCCGCGGAGCTGCGGCGCAAAGCTGTGGCCGTCGAGCTTGAAACCGTCCGGCAGCTTGGCGCCGGCGAGTTCGGCGAAGCTCACGTACGGATCGGCGAAACTGACGATGTCCGGCAGAACCTTGCCCGTCGGGGTGACGGCCGGCCAACTGGCGATGAACGGGACGCGCGAGCCGCCTTCCAGCATCGAGCCCTTGGCCCCGTGGATCATGCGCCCGCCGACGGTGCTGGGGTAGCCGGCCGCCGTGCCGTTGTCGCCGGCGAAAATGATCAAGGTGTTCTGCCGCAGGCCCAGTTGCTCCAGTTCGGCAACCAGGGCTCCCACCTGCTTGTCCATATAACGGATGTTGTCATCGTAGAGTCTATCGATGTTCTTCACGCCTTGAGCCGTATCGGGCGTGCGCAGCGTCGGTTTGTGGACCAGGTGCGTCGCATAGTAGAAGAAGAACGGATGATCTTTGTGGCGGCGGAGGAAATCCACCGTGAACTCCTGGACGAGGTCCGGGCCGTAGGTTCCCGCCGGCAGGTTGATTTCCCGGCCGTTCTTCTGGTAGCGCGTCTCCCAATACCATCCGCCGGCGGTCTGGTCGGTGAGGTATTCGTCGTAGCCCCAGTCGCGAGGAGTTTCGCCGATCTGCCGCCACTTGCCGGCCTGACCCGTCGCGTAACCGGCCTGTTTCATGAGCCGGGCGATGGGGAATTCGTCGGCCGAGCGCGCTCCCGGCCCGCCGGCGCGCCAGGACTGGTTGGTGACGCCACCGGTGCGGAACGCATATCGCCCGGTCTGCAGCACGCAGCGCGATGGCCCGCAGAGCGGGGCGGCGTAGCAGGTTTCGAAGCGGATGCCGCTGGCCGCGAGGGCGTCGATGTGGGGCGTCTTGTGCTTGTCGGCGCCATAGCAGCTTACGCCGTCGAGTCCCAGATCGTCGGCCAGGACGAAGATGATGTTCGGCTTGCCCGGGGGCGCTGCGGCCACAGCCATCGAGCCGATGCACAACAGGCCCGCCAGAATCCAGTATCCGCGCATGAGCAGCTTCTCCTTGGCCGGTTCGGCACATCCTGCCTTCATGATAGTCTACGAGCCAACATTGCGATTATTGCGGCGCAGGAGCATTCGCATTGTTGCGCCGGCGGATAAACCGTTCCTTATGACTTAACGCGACACGGAGGATTTCGTTGGCCCGGCCCGGGAAACCCGACGCCTTGGGGCGCGGGCAGTCTTCCCGATGCTTCATCCGCATCAGGCACCGTCATCCCGAACGTACTCGCGAGGGATCTGGCCTCGAAGTCCAAAGCCAGATGTTTCGCGAGTACGCTCAGCATGACAATTGCTATGCGGCAAACAGATTGCGATTTGCCCAAGAACATGGGCGTGCGCATGCGTTCTCACGCCTCCCGGTGCTCTTCGTGGAACGCAACCCACAACAGGATCATCGCCACCAGGGCGCAGGCGGAGGCGCCGTAAAAGAGCGCGGCCGTGCCGCGCGTGTCTTTCACCCATCCACAGAGCAGGTTGCCGACCAAGACGGCCGCCCCGCTGATGAGCATGGCGTAGACGCCCTGGAGCGAGTGGCGAAAGCGGTCGCCGGCGTTTCGGTTAATGAAACTCGGAGGCGCGACGAACAGCGCCAGCACCCACGGGCCGTGGAATATCTGGACAGCGATGGCGACGGCCGGGTTCTTCACGGCCGCCAGCAGGAACAGCCGCACGATGGCCGCCCCCACGCCCAGCAACATGACCCGGCGCAGGCCCATTCGCGCAACAATCCAGCCGAAACCGGCCGTGAAGGCAATCTCCACGACGATCGACAGCGACGACACCGGCCCCAGCCATTTGACCTGCACGCCAAGTTCCTTGAGATAGATCGGATAAAACGTGGCCCAGGCCGTGATCCCGAGCCAGAGGATGAACATGGCGATGCAGAACACACGCAGCGGCGGCCGGGCGAGCACGCGCATCGCATCGAGGCTCGGCAGCCGCGGCTGGTCCGCAGCGGCAGGAGGGTTCGGCAGCGTGGGCAGGAACAGCAGGAGATTGGCCGCCCCCAGGCCGCACACGGCGATTGCGATGATGAGGCTGATCGAGGTCGCATATCCACGCGCCATCAGGAAGTACAGCGCGAAGCTTGGCACCATGTATCCGATCGACCCCCAGATGCGCACGCGGTGATACGGCTCAGGATCGAGTCCCCGTTGCTTGCGAAGCTCCTGAAGGGTGAAATTCAGGCCGTCCTGTAGCGGCAGAATGCCCGCGAACATGACGCGATGCAGCACGTATGCCAGCAGGATCGCCCAGAAGCCGCGGGCACAGAACAGCAGACCCATGGCGAAGCCCGCGAGCACGAACAACCACGCCAGGAGCCGGCGGGCGTTCAGCCGCGTGTCGGCCAGCAACGTCATAATGAACGGCGACAACAGGTTGGGAATGCAGGAGGCCGCGAAGACCCAGCCGATCTGCGTATCCGACAGGGATTGTTCGCGAAGATAGACCGGCAGGTAAGGGAAGAACGCCCCAAGCACGGCGAAGGAGAGAAAGAACTGCGCCTTGGTGGAGCGCACGGCAAGCACGGCAGCGCGAGGCGGAGTTGGGCCGGGGTTCTGGTCCATGGAAGGCGGGAAGGATATCCGCGTAGAATCACGGTATCCACCGGGAAGACATGTTGATGGTCGATATTTTCAATTCGGCCGTGGCTGCGTGTACGAGTGTGCGTTAGAATCTTCGAAAAAGATCGCGTATGTCGATGACCAAAGAGCAAGTCCTGCGAGAGGCGATGGCGCTGGCATCCGGTGATCGAGAAGCCATCGCTGACGAACTGTTCATGAGCCTCGACGAGGACGACGGCCAGACACTTCGGGCGATCTGGCTGGCCGAGGCCAAGCGTCGCGACGCCGATTACGCCGCCGGAAGGATCAAGGCTTCGAGCGTGGAGGAGGCGGTACACCGGGTGCTGGCGCGGAGTCGGCCGTGACCACAATCATGCTTGAACCGGCCGAGGCTAACGGGTCGCGTTGCCTTCAATGTTTCTCTTGGTTGCGTGTTGATCCTCGGGTTCGTGAATCCACCCGCATTGACAGCATTTCCATCCCTGCACACGAAAGCAACTGCCGAGATATTCGGTAGAATATTGGAGCGTGCCTCCGCAGGCAGGGCAGATGCCCTGCTCTACCTTTTTCCAGAAACGTCGCTTTCGCCGTTGGTTGAGCCATCTCTGCACGACGGCGAACCCCAACAACTGAAAGACAGCAATTACCTCGCGCCCCGACATCCGCCGAAGGTTAGGCATGCGCGGGCTCCAACTCCATCGTCACTACAATCGTGGGATTTGCGGCCAAGCCGAGTTCCGCGAGTTCTTCGCCCTCCAAATGAAGTTGGACGGCCTCGCGCAAGTTGGCGACGGTCTCATCGAGCGTGGCACCTTGCGTCACCACGGCAATCTCAACACATTCAGCCACAAAGCCCGACTGGTCCCCCGGCCGGACCACGGCCTTGATGGTATGTTGGACGTGCATGCAGTCAATTCTATGGCCATGATCCCGGTTGGCAACGACCGGTATGGCATCAGAAGAATCCCGTCTGTAGGAACGGAAGGACTCAACAGGCTTGCCGAACAAGTTGGCGAAAAAGGAGATGGTTCGGGGAGTCAGGCCGCGCGCGGCCAGAAGCGCCTGCTCAATGCGATCCCGTTCGTAGTGGTTCCAGACCAGACGCATCTCCTCGAGATTCCCGCGTTCGGCGACGCGTTCGATGATGTAGTTGGCGTGTTGTTGAGAATCGAGACGGCGCAGGTCAACATCCCAGAACAACGCCGGCCGGAGCCGGGAGAGCAACGGATCATGGGAGAGCTCATCCGGCATGGACGTCGGCCGCTTTCCAAAGAATCAACATGGAAGACTGTAGTTTGGAGCGTGAAGATACTCCATAGCGTTCGACGCGGAGATAGCACTGGGAAACAAACGATCCTTGACCGTCGGGATCAGGAGAGCGCCGTGTTGTCGCGATGCCGTGTCCAGAATCAGACATCCGACACGCACTTGTCGTAGAAGTCGACGTAGTTGTCCTTGTCGGCCCCGGCGCGGGCGGCCATGGCGGCGCGGGGGTGCTGATTCAACATGCCTCCGATGTTGTACGGCACTGATGGGCCCCAATCCATCTTCTGCTTGAGCGCCACGAAATGGTCCTGCAACAGCTTGAGCACCGGGCGCAGCTTGAACTTGGGGTTCCGCAGGAACCCGAGCAGCAGTTCCATCGGGCAGTTGCCGGCGCCGCGGCCCAGGCCGGACATCGTGGCGTCGATGCGGTTGGCGCCGTGGATGATCGCCTCGATGGTGTTGGCGAAGGCCAGTTGCAGATTGTTGTGGGCGTGGATGCCGACTTCCTTGCCGGTGGCGGCGTACTTCTTGACGAGGATTTCCACCTGTTCGGCGTAGAGCGCGCCGTTGGAGTCGACAACACAGATGATGCTGGCCGGCGTCTTGGCCAGCATCTCCAGCGACTGATCGAGTTCCGGTTCCTGGATGGTCGAGACGGCCATGAGGTTGGCAGAGACTTCGTAGCCCTGGTCGGCGGCGTGGCGGATCATGTCGGCGGCCTCGGGGATCTGCGTGACGTAGCAGGCGACGCGCACCAGGTCGATGACGCTGTCCTTCTTCGGGCCGATGTCGTTGCGCCAGTCGCACTTGCCGGCGTCGGCCATGACCGCAAGCTTGAGCGGAGTGGGATTGTCGCCGACGATGCGGCGGAGGGCGTCCTCCTCGCAGAACCGCCAGTCGCCGTGCTTGCCGCCGGCGAAGAGCTTGCGCGAGGCCTTGTAGCCGATCTCCATGTAGTCCACGCCGGCCGCCACACAGGTCTCGTACACGGCCTTGACCAGGGCGTCGTCGAAGCAGTGGTCGTTAATGAGTCCGCCATCGCGGATGGTGCAGTCGAGAACGCGGATTTCCGGGCGATAAGTGATCCAGGGAGCTTTCATAAGGGCCTCGATTTTGATAGCCAAACCGACCTGTCCGTCAGCCGGAAGGGCGGGATTATGCAGGGTGGGCAGGGGGGTGTCCAACGGGTGGGGAGTTGACGGTTGAGGGTGGTCACGCCCTGTGGCACGGGCGTGACCATCTTCCCGGGAAGGGCTGGAAAGGCCGGAATCGCTCCGGGAACGCCGGGCCCCAACTCGGCTCTTTCCGTACAGATCATTGAGAGCCCGGATCGTTGGTCACACCCTGTGGTACGGGGGATCGTCGCGGCCACTTGACGGTGCCACGGGCTTGACGACAATTGTGTTGTTCCAATCCAGGAGGCGGGATGCACGTCGCGGGTAAACTCACACTTTGGCTGGTCTGGTTCTGGTGCGCCGGGGCGGCCCGGGCGGCGGAAAGAGGCGGGGAGGTTTTCGTTCAGTTTGAGATTCCGGCGAATGCGGATGTGCTGGCCGAGAGCCATCGGGCGGGGAAGGCGGCGTGTACGGCGGGGATTGAGATTGGCGGGGCGTGTCTATTGTCGGAGAGCGAGGCGCGGCATCGGAGCGGGAACCCGAATCGTGGGAAGGGGCGCGGGTTCGGGTATGACTAGTGATCGTTTCACGGTGGTTGTGAGGCTGCGGTCAACTGCGAGTCGGGATTACGGGAAGGAGATAGCCGTGACGATGTTCAAGGGAGTGCCGACGTTCTTTGTGCTGACGAGTCTGGTGTGCCTGGCGATCGGCGTGGCCTCCAGCCGCGGAGCGGATGCGCCGGCCGGGACGTTGCGCCCCCGGCCGTGGCAGGAGAGCATGGATACCCGGATCGAAGAACTCACGCAGGCTATCCAGCGGCGGCCCGACAACGTCGAACTGCTTGTCTCGGTGCAACAAGCGGAAAGTCGCGGCACTCTCTACGCCCGCCGCGGCAAGTTCAAGGAGGCAATGGCCGATTATTCCAAGGCTGTCCAACTCGATCCATCGCATCATTGGCGTTGGTATCAACTGCTTAGCCTTCGGGCCTACCTGGGCGATCTGGATGGTTATCGCAAGGACTGCGGTGACATGCTGCAGCGATTTGGCAACTCGGATGGTGGAGTCGCCGAACGTCTGGGCAAGGCAAGCCTGCTGATCGCTGATCAACGCATTAATCAGACTGCCGCGTGCGAGCTGGCCGACCGCAGCGTGAACGCCAATCTGAACGGATGGAATCTGCTGACCAAGGGCATCGCCGAATACCGCAGAGGGAATTACGCATCGGCCGTCCCTCTTCTCAAGCAGTCCAGGGAGAACCTGCGCCCACCCCGCGCCAGCGTCTCAATCGAGTACTACCAGGTCGCGACTGCTGCCACCGCGTCAGCGGAGTTCGTATCGGCCATGGCCTGCCACCGGCTCAAACAGCCGGGCGAAGCAAGCGCGGCCATGGCGCGCGGCATGGCCCTGCTGGACGATTTGCCCCGCGCGGGCGTTGATGACCTGACCAACCCATTTCAGGAGTTGCTGATATGCCACGTGTTTCGCCGCGAGGCCGAGCAGTTGGTGGCGGGAAAAGCCGGGGAGGTCTTCGTTCAATTCGAGATCCCGGCGAATGCGGATGTGGTGGCCGAGACTCATGGGAAAGGGAAGCCGGCGTGTACGGCGGGGATTGATGTTGGCGGGGCGTGCCTGTTGTCCGAGAGCGAGGCGCGGTATCGGTGCGGGAACCCCAATCGCGGGAAGGGTCGCGGGTTCGGGGATGGATTGCCTGACGACGGGCGGATCGGGCCGGTGAAGCTGCTGCCGTACGATGGCAACAACGTGGTGCAACAGCGCGACGACACGCCGGTGACGATCAAGACGCAAA
>JBEKVL010000183.1:0-9531 GCA_049514055.1 Tepidisphaeraceae bacterium
GGTTGCGTCCGGCCAGCCGAGCTGCCCATTTGACCCGACACACAGGCAGAGTCCCGCCACGGCGAGCCAGAGCAACAGGCCGCCGGCCAGAAGAAGGAGAAGTTGTGTTGGTCCAAAGCCTCGCACGACAGTGGGATAAACGTTTCCGCGGCGGTTGACAAGCCCACTGTATCATCGCATTCAATTGCAGCCACGCAGGGCCGTAGATGTTAGCAAACGACATAAGTCGTGGATAACAAATGCCAATGAGAACACCAGCCCCGCAGGGACCACCCAACGCGCCTTTCGCCCTACGGGGCCGGATACAGCGCCCGCGTAAACTCCTCGGCCGTCTGTCCGACATGCACGCCGGCCTGCAACAAGTGCCAGTCCGTCAGAATATGGATGCTTTTCCGCGTTTCCTCGGGCAGCGGGAGATTGCGCCATTCCGCTTTTGCCTGTGCGACCGCGGCCTCGTCCGCGCCGGGCATCAGGTGAATAATCACTCGCGGCCGGCAGGCGAGCAGTTTCTCTTTGTCGATCTCCGGCCAGCCCGGCGCCTCGATGACATTCTGCCCGCCGGCAAGTTCGAGGAGATCGTTGAGAAAGTTCTCCCGTCCGACGACGCCCAGCAGGCTTGGCTCCCGTACGATGAGCGTCGGAACCCTTGTCTTGCCGGCCGAGCGAGCCCTGACGGCATCCAGTTGTTTCCGCAGATTCGCGGCGGCAACGGCGGATTTCTCCGGCTCGTGGATCAGCTCGCCGACGACGCCAAGCTGCTCGAACACGTCGGCCAGCCGCTCGGTGCGGACATTGGCCAGCCGCACATGGTATTCCTCCGCCTTCTGCTTCAAGGCCGGCGGCATGCGCTCCGGGGCCATGAAGACAATCATCAGGTCCGGCCGGAGCGATGCGACGCGCTCCCAGTCGATGTTGGCATAATCTCCAGCGCGAGGCAGGTCGGCGATGGGTCCGACGCGACGGTCATAGTTGCTGACCGCCACGAGGTGGTCGGCCGCGCCCATCCCGACGATCAGGTCCGTGGCCGCAGGCACCAGGGAGACGACGGTGGGACGCGTGGTCGGCCGGGCAGGCGGGGCGGGGCGATGGCAACCAACTGGGAAGAAGGAAAAAGAAAGAAGGGAAAGCAGGGCCAGCGTCCTCGCTGGCCCTGATCGCCCGAAGATCGATGGTGCGGGCCGGCCAGCGAGGGCGCTGGCGCTGCTTGATGTTGTTTGCGGTTGACCCATCGGCCAGGGATGCTAGAGTTGTTGCCCGGGCCTGACAAGGCCACCGTGGCATGGACGCCGGGAAGGATAGTGTGACGCATGATGGAGAAGAAGTCATTCTGGGTTCGCCTCGGGCATTGGATGATCGGCTCGCCACCCGGCGACCTGCCGCTGCAGAAGATGGCTAACGAACTGGCCCCCATGGGACAGAGGGAAAGCCGACGGCTGCTGTTTTTCCGGCCATTTGCAAAACGAGACGCTGCAATTGCCGGTTTGCAGCAGGGGTTTTCATCGCTGGCAGAGCTGATCAACTCCATCCGCGACAACCTCGAACGCCAGGGACGCCGTCAGGACGAGATGATCTCCTACCTGTCGCACCTGCCGGAACTTATGCATTCGCTGCCCGACTCGCAACGCGTGCAGAGCGAGGCGCTCCGGACCATCGGGCAGCAGCTTCAGCAGCACAACCAGCATCAGACCCGTCTGGCCGAAGTCATGGCCAAAGCCAGCCAGTCTTATGATGATCAGCGGCTCGTGTTGGAAAACATCAACGGGCGCGTGGAGTCGGTGCTGGAACACAATGACCGAATGGCCCAGAACCTGCGGCAGGTATCATCCACCGTGGAAAACATGGGCCGCAATGGAGACTCCGGGGTCCATGTGCTGCGCCAGTTGCAGGAGAATATCCAGCGCCAGGATGAGTCCGTCCAGGATATCTTCCAGCGGCAGAACTCGCGGCTGACATTCCTGTCAATCGCGGCCATGGCCTGCTCGATGATGGCGATGCTGGCGATCATTGTTATCGGGATCATCCTGCTCCACCGCTAGGGCTGTACCCCAACCTGTTGCGGTTGAAGATGATGCTTCCACAGGATGCAGTTTCCTGTTATATATTCGGAACTGGCCAAGGGTTGGTCAGCACCGGATGTGGTGTCCGGCGACTAATGGGCTCATGGGTGTCTCGAGGTCAGCAACAAATGATCAAACCATCGCCGGCCAATCACCCGTCCTGCTCGCCACGGCGCCTCGTGCTGTGGTCCGTCCTGGCGGCTGCGATCTTCGTCTGCGTGGGATGTATGGACGACGATACTCCCAAACGTGAGCCGCCCAAGCCGGCCCATCCAACGCTGCCTCCCAGAACCAATGTCCCCGCGTTCCTCAAGGGAACGATCTATGAGTTGACCGACTCAAGCAACAAAGAGCCATATCTGGTTTCCGGTTACGGGCTGGTGGTCGGGCTCGCGGACACCGGCAACAACCGGGGCACGCCGCTGGCGGTGCGCAACTTCATGATCGACGAGATGGTGCGCCACGGATTCGGCTCGATCAACATGGGGCTGAACAAAATGCCGCCCGAGCGGATACTGGCCGATTCAGCGTCGGCCATGGTCGAGGTCTACGGATTGATCCCGCCCGGCGCCCGGCAGGGGCAGCGGGTGGACGTGTATGTCCAGTCCGTCACCGGCAGCGAGACGCGCAGCCTGGCGCGGGGCCGGTTGTATCTGACGACTTTGTATGTCAACGGCGTGGACCCGCTGAACCCGCGCGGCCGCATCAACGCGTTCATGAAGGCCCAGGGTCCGGTCTTCGTCAATCCCGGCTATCTGGGGGATGCGGCCCAGTCGGCCACGGCGGCGCGAGCCTCCCTGCGAAACGGCGTCATCCTGGGCGGCGGCCTGTGTGTCACTGATCGGCCCATCTGGATTCGCCTGCGTAATCCCCAGCTTTCGATCTCCCGCGCGGTGGAATTCCGCATCAGCCAGAGGTTCGGGGCCAAGGAAACCGCCCGCACCCAGGATGAAGGTATTGTCTGGGCCTTCGTGCCCAAGAGCTTTAACGGCGACTGGGAGCACTTCCTCGGCATCGTCACGCACCTTTACCTCAACGGGTCGCCGGGATTTGCGGCCGCGAAGGCCAACGAACTCGCGGCCGAGGCCGTCAAGCCCAAGGCGCTCCTGCAGGACATCTCCTACGCATGGGAGGGACTGGCCGACGAGGCGCTGCCCTTCATCAGACCGCTCTATACGCACGCCGCGCCGGAGGTGGCGTACGCCGCCGCGCGAGCGGGAGCGTGTCTGGGCGATGCCGCCGGCGCCGAGGCGATCATGGAGATCGCCCGCTCCGACGGCAACCCTTTCCAACTCAATGCGGTGAGGACGATCGGCTTCCTGCCCGCCTCCACACGCGTGGATCGGATGCTGACGGAACTGCTGTCGGTGAGCAACGCGCTCGTGCGGGTCGAAGCGTATAAGATCCTGGCCGAGCACGGCGCACCCGTTGTCCTGACCCGCAACGTGGGCGATCAGTTCGTGGTCGATCGCGTGTTCTGCGACGGTCCGCCGCTCATCTATGCCGCCCGCTCGGGCGAGCCGCGACTTGCGCTGTTTGGCAAGGACATGAACATCCAGCTTCCTCTCATGTTCACCGCCATGGACGACAAACTGACAATTTCCACGAACAAAGACCAGCGCACCCTCGTCGTGTTTGACCGGACCAACGATCGCCTCGCGGCCGGTCAATCAATCGTGTCGCGGGCCGACGTGCTGGACCTGGCGATGCGCCTGGGCGGGAGCGGGGATGAAGGTCTGAAATTTGCCTATTCCGATGTCGTCGGCATCCTCAAGAAACTGTCGGAGAAGAAGGCGGTCGCGGCCAGCTTCGTGCTTCAGGACATTGTCGGTTTCGAGGACGCCATCGACAATGCCCCGCCGATCGTCGAGCCGGACGGCGGCAGCCCGGCCGGGCCGAACCTGACGGGAATTCCCGGCCAGGAACAGCCGAAAATGCCCGGTATCGTCAAAGATAACGAGAAGTCGTTAAAGAACTAGAAAGCCTGACAAGTTCGAGCGGCCGGACGGCCGCTGACATGAACGGTCACGGAGGACCAAATGCGACCGAAGAAGCTGATCGTACAAGGGTTCAAGAGTTTTGCCGACCGCACCGAATTCGTGTTCGACGCGCCGATCGTGGGGATCGTCGGGCCAAACGGATGCGGCAAATCCAATGTCGTGGACGCCTTCAAGTGGGTGCTGGGCGAACAATCCGCCAAAAGCCTCCGTGGCGACGCAATGATGGATGTGATCTTCAACGGCTCCTCCGCCCGCAAGCCCTCGGGAATGGCGGAGGTCGTGCTGGTTTTCGACAACCCCCGGCGGCCCGACGGATCGCGGATGCTGCAGCTCGACGCCGACGAAGTGGCCGTCAGCCGCCGCCTCTTCCGCGACGGCACCAGCGAGTACCAGGTCAACAACCAGTCGGCCAGGCTCAAGGATATCCGCGAGATGTTCCTCGACACCGGCGTGGGCGTCGACGCCTACAGCGTCATCGAACAGGGCAAGGTCGCGGCCATGCTCGACGCCAACCCCCAGGAACGCCGCTTCATCTTCGAGGAGGCGGCCGGCATCTCCAAGTTCAAGCAGAAGAAGAAAGAGGCCCAGCGAAAGCTCGAGAAAGTAGACCAGAACCTGCTCCGCGTGAAGGACATCGTGGACGAGGTCGATCGCCGGCTCCGTAGCGTGCGTATCCAGGCCGGCCGGGCCCGCACGTTCAGGGAGCATTCCGAGCGGCTGCGCGAGCTTCGCCTCAAGTACGCCTTGCAGGAGTATTTCACGTTCCACGGCCAACTCGAAGAGCACGTTTCCGCCCAGGGCATCGCCAGTTCGCAGCTCGAGAAAGTCGAGGCCGACCTTGCCGGGAAACAGCTTGACCTGGGCCAAACCCGCCAGCGGTACGACGATCTTTCCGAGCGCAAGCAGCGTGCGGAGTACGAACTCGTGCAGACGCAGGCGGCACTTCAGTCCAGCCGCCAGAAGCAGCACTACGCCCGCCAGCAGATCGAGCAGATCGCCGAACAACTCCAACAGTGCGAGGCCGACCGCGAGAACCTCCAGGCCAAGTCGGCCGAGGTCCAGGCGCAACTGGCCCGGGACCAGCAGTTGTTGACCGAGCTGACGGCACAGATGTCGGCGCATCGCCGCGAGATCGAGCAGAAACAGAACGCCTTCCACGATACTCAGCTCGAGCAGAACGACATCAACCGGCAGATCGAACAGAACAAGGCGGCCATCCTGGACCTCATGCGCCGTTCGGCACAACTTGCCAACCGCCTCGGCGCGATCGAGATCGAGCGAAAGAACATTGCCAACCACCAGCAGCGTCTCGGCCAGCGGCGCCAGGTCGTCATTGGCGAACTGGAGGCCCTTGAGGCCGCCCGCGCGGAACTGCAATCGCAACTGTCCGAAACACAGCAGGAACTGACCGATCTGCACGGGCAGATGGAAGAGTGCGTCGAGGACTCGGCGGCACTGGGCAAGCAGATCGAGGAGCGATCGGCGCAACTGGGCGCGGCCCGCGAGCACCGATCCGGGCTCCTGTCGCGACAACGCCTTCTCGAGGACCTCGAAGCCAAACGCGAGGGCTTCACCGAAGGCGTCAAGTCGATCCTTCGGCAACGGGCCGAGAAGTTCCCGTTTGTCCGCGGCGTGGTGGCCGACGTGCTTCGAGTAGACGTCGAACATGCGATGATCATCGAGGCGGCCCTCGATGGCCGCGACCAGATGCTCATCGCCGACAGTTCGGCCGCCGTAACCGCATGCCCCGAGCTCCAGGAGCTCGAAGGCCGGGTCAATGTTCTATGCACCGATAAACTGTGTGCCCCCACGAACACCTCGACCGACGGCGACGGGCTGCCGCAAACCATCGAGGAGAGCAACATCCTCCCGTTCGGCCCGACCGACAAGCAGGTGCTCAAGCAACTGCTGACGGATGTGGCCGCTCGATACGACTGGAACCAGCACCCGCAGCGGATCCGGCTGGCTGTGGATATGGTGAAGTTCGAACCGGGCGATGCGCCGCTGGCGCATCATCTGCTCGGCCGGACGATCGTCGTCGACACGCTCCCCGACGCCGAGGCTTTGCAGGATTCCGCGCTGGCGGGCTTCCGGTTCGTCACGATGGCCGGCGAGGTGCTGGAATCCGACGGCACCATTCGCGTCGGCCCGCTGACGGCGGCCATGGGCTTGATATCCCGCCGCGCGGAACTTGAAGCACTCAATATGCAGATCGCCGACGTGGATCGTCGCATCGAGGAACTGACGGGGCAGGTGACGGCCGGCAACGAGCAGGCCCGTGCCCTGCAGGAGCGGCAGAAGCAGCTTCAGAACAGCATCTACCAGCTCAACACCCGCAAGGTGGAAACCAACAGCCGGCTGGCGCAGAACAACGACAAGCAGAGCTCCCTCCGCCGTGAAGTGCCGGTGCTGGAGAAGGAGTTGCAGAACTTCCTCGACCAGTTCGGGCGGCTCAAGAGTGAGGAATCGACGCTGCTGGAAAAACGTCAGCAGGCCGAGTCCGAGCAGCAGCAACGGGAACAGCACGTCACCGAGCTGACACAGAAGCAGGCCGAGGCCGGCGAACGGCTCAAGCAGGCCGGCGAGGCCCTGACCACGCTTCGCGTGCAGCTCGGGCAGATTCAGGAAAAGCAGATCGCGGCCCAGCAGGCCGTGCAGCGGCTCACGGCCACTGCCACCGAGTTGGGACAGCAACTCGAACGCGTCGCCCGGACGGCCGAGCAGGTCTCGTCGCGCCGCGGCGCGGTGGAAGATGAACTGGCGGCCGCCGTCGAGCAGGAACAGGATCTGGTGGACAAGCAGCAGAAGGTCGAGAAGGCCATCGAAGTGCTGACGGTCGAGGTCAAGGAACTGGACGGGAAAGTCTCCGCGCTGCAGGCCGAGGCCGACGAGGTCGCCGCGCAACAGGCCACGATCACCCAGGAACTTCACCAGCTCGAGATTCGCGTCGGCGAAGTCCGCGTGCGGCTCGAAGGACTGGTGCAGCGCACGATGGAGGAATTGCAGCTCGACCTTCCGGCCCGCTGGCAGGAGGTCGAACAACAGGGCGGCTACCAGCCCGCCGACATCGACTGGAGCACCGTGGCCGAGGAAATCCGCCAGCTCAAGGAGAAGATCCAGCGGCTGGGCAACGTCAACCTCGACGCCATCGGCGAGCAGGATGAACTCGAGCAACGCCAGACGTTCCTCTCAACCCAGGTAACGGACCTGACTTCGTCCAAATTGCAGCTCGAGCAGCTTATCGACGAGATCAATAAAGAGAGCTCGGTGCGGTTCGAGCAGACGTTCAACACCGTCCGCGAGCATTTCCAGGGCATGTTCCGCAAGCTGTTCGGCGGCGGCAAGGCCGACATCTTCCTGGAAACCAGCGTCGATGAGCCATCGGACCAGCAACCGGTGATTGGCCCGGACGGGCAGACGGTGCTGCCGATCGTCAAGAAGATCATCGACCCGCTTGAGGCCGGCATCGAGATCATGGCCCATCCGCCCGGCAAGAAGCCCGTGTCCATTTCGCAGCTCTCCGGCGGCGAGAAGACCATGACCTGCGTGGCCCTGCTGATGTCGATCTTCAAGAGCAAGCCCAGTCCGTTCTGCATCCTCGACGAAGTGGACGCCGCCCTGGACGAGGCCAACAACCAGCGGTTCAACCTGATCGTCCAGGAGTTCCTGGAGCAGAGCCAGTTCATCGTCATCACGCACTCCAAGCGCACGATGCAGATCGCCGACATGCTGTATGGCGTGACCATGCAGGAACAGGGCGTCTCCCGCCGCGTGGCCGTGAAGTTCGACCAGGTCGACAACCAGGGCCGAATCGCGCCCGTGGCCGAAGCGGCGGCGGCGTAACTTGGGCGCTTGCCGACTTGCGGGTGTCCCCGAACGGTATTGCCAGCGGGATTGGTTGACAGATGCGAATCCCGTTGACGCGCTCTGCAGGAGATGAAACGCCTATCGCATGGTGGGAGTACCTGTTTGCTCCTATCATCATGCCACTGTTCCTTTTGTTTCTTCTGTTTGCAGCAGTGGTTTCGATACCGCTTGAGTTCGTCAACCGATTGCGGCAAAATCGACAGGAAAGGCAACTCGGGCGCCGCCTCGCGGCCGTTAACCGATTGATGAGGTGGGACGATGTCGCAGCCAAATTGATCGCTGGCGAGGGTACACTCATTATCGAACACCGTTCACCCAGTGGGCCGATTCGGGAGTGGTGGACGGAAGACGATCTGATAGGCTCGGCACCAGTTCTCCTTCCTGACTCCTTGACATTGCCACCGACAGAGGAGCAACTGAGGCTCGTGCAGGAATATGGCAAGGCGTGCTCCGAACGATACGTGAGCATTGAATCGGGCACTGCGAAACTCACTCAGGTGCCAGTGCCGCTGAATCAGCAACTGGACCCTCGCAAATACGTGTCGGTTCAGTTGGGTGCAGGGACGATTAGTTGGGCTATTCTGGCCATTGGCCGAAAATTGGCTGAGCAGTATCCGCGAGGTAAAGTGGTAACGCTGCTCGCCTGGTCCGATGCGCCCATTCTGTTTTTGGGAGATGCCGAATCGGTGTTTTGTCCAGATGACACGTCCGGTGACCCTGGCTCGCGCGATCGGACGACCCCCGGCTGAGTTCGCATTGTGAACCGTTTCTCCCAATTGACCAAGCCTTTTACGACACCACGGAATCGTCTACAAGCCACTCCCAGCACTACTCACGACAGTATGGTATAATCCCAGTGTTCTGAATGAGGTACACATGGTTTGCCCGTTTCCCGGCATGGATCCATACCTTGAGGATCCGGCATTCTGGCCGGATTTCCATCGGCGGTTCATTACCGAAATCGCCGATGCCCTTCTGACAACGCTGCCGGCCGGATACGACGCACGCATCGACGAGCAACTGAGATTGGTAAGCCACGATGAAGCCGGCACAAAGACTCTCTACCCGGACGTGACCGTGTCCACCGATGCTCTGCCGCGGCATCCGTCGCCTAGCCTGTCGTCTATGGGCACGGTCGTTCTCGAACCGGTGACCATTCCCGCGCCCGCCATGGAAGAAGTCCGGGATGTCTGGGTCGAAGTCAGGCATCTGCCGGATCAATCGGTGGTGACGATCATCGAAGTGCTTTCGCCTGCCAACAAACGTGGGGATGGGTTCCTCGAGTACATTGCCCGGAAGCACGCCATTCTGAATCGTTCGGTGAATCTGGTCGAGATCGACCTGCTGCTCGGCGGCCGCAGGCTGAACATGGGGCCGCGCCTGCCGGAGGGACACTACTACACCTTTGTCAGCCGGGCCAATCGTCGCCAGTCCGTGGACGTGTACGCCTGGGATCTGCCGCGGCCATTGCCGCCAGTCGCGATTCCCTTGCTGCCGCCTGATCCAGATCTGATGCTGGACTTGGCCTCGGTGTTTGCCAACACCTACGAGCGCGGTCGATATCGCCGGGCACTGCGATACGACCATGCTCCACTGGCCGAGATTCC
>JBEKVL010000184.1:0-9505 GCA_049514055.1 Tepidisphaeraceae bacterium
TCTTTCTCAATCTCGCCGATCTTCTGCAACTGATCCGCGCTCAGGTTCATCCTGTCCGTCGCAAACCGCGGCATCACATGAAACCCGGCCTCCGGCCCGCCCGGCATCGCCGCGCCGCCGCCACCCGGCCCGCCGCCCATCGGCAGCTTCGGCAGCGGCGTCAGATCCGGTTCCACCAGTCGAACGGATTTCGCATCAATGTTCCGCACCGGCCGGACATAGTTGTAAATGCGAATCGCGTCCCCCTGCGGCCCGCGCCCCTCCGGGAAACTCGCCGGGTCGCCCGATTTCGGATCACTCCGCTGCGCTCCCGCCCCGTGCACATCATGCCACGCCCCCTGCATGTATCCCATCGCCCGCCCAAAGGCCACGTAGATCGCCGCCCGGCCGCCGGCCGCGCCGTGCGTCGTGCCGGTCCAATAACAGCCATAATCGGCCTGCTTCGCCTCATTCGTGATCTGCGTGCAGGCAAACAGTGGATCGATCGCGGCCGACTTGGTCGTATCCGGCGACCGCGTGTAATCCACGATGCTCTGCAATTCCTTCGCCGTCGGCATCCGCCAGTCGCTGTAGCCAAGGTACTTCTCCGCATTCTTCGCCTGCACCCACGCCAGCGCCTCCTGCCAGTTCATCGCCTTGCCGCTGTCTTCCTTCGCCCACATCAGCCCCGTCGCCCGATCGCTGATCGTCGTGTCGGGATTGGCCACAAAATCATTCACGCCGTACTTCTCGTTCCCCCGCACGCACTGCACCCAGAACCCCAGTTCCCTGCCGCCCGGCCCCGCCAGGTCGTATCCCTTGATCCGGCCATCGGCAAGATTCACCCCAAACAGCTTGTCCCACCCGCGCCAGTTCTTGTTGACATAAAGCGTGCTCGAAGCGTACTGCGAATCGATGATCCGCTGCCCCATATTGGTCTGCCCCCACTGGAACTTGAAGAACTTGGTGTCAATGAACGGCGTCAGCACGGAGGTATCCGACCCCGAGAACCCGCTCGGATCCGTCCCCCGGAAATCGATCAACGAGTAAAGCTGCTTGATCGTCGGCAGCCGCCAATCACTATACCCGCCATATTTGGCCGCATTCAGCGCCGCCGGCCGCTTCTGCGCATCCGCCCAGGTGAACTTCCCGCCGCGCGGCAGAGAGCTGTCAATCCCGGGGTTGCTTTGCCACGTCAGCCCGGTGTTGTTGTCGTAAACGGTCAGGCCGTCTTTACTGAGTGTGTAGCTCGGCGGAGCGCTCCGATAGAACCCATCCTGTCCGAAGAACGGTTCGCCCGGCTTGGGCGCCTTGAGCATCTGCCCCCGGTCGTCAAAGACAGCCTTCTGCCCCGTATCCACCACGCAATACGGCACCGCCGGCACCGCCGGCGCATCCTCTGCCCGTACAACGCCACACAACCCGGCCACGATGACCCCCGCCAGTGCCACAATCCGTCCAACTCCGCATCCCCTGTCGCCCGTCTTTTTCATATTCAGATCTTTCCGCTAGCGGTTTACGCTGCACTCGTCTGTGCATCCACCGTCCCGTCGGTTTAGTTCACCTTTCCGAGATTCCACATTGCTCATTCTCTCGTCATTCTCCAATCTGCATTCCGCATTCTGCATTCTGCATTCTGCATTGCCCCTCCAAGCCCTCCATCGTAAACTCCCCGCATTCACCCACATGGAGCACTTCCATGAAGCACGCCATTCTCCTCTCGCTCGCAACCGCCCTCTTCCTCACCGCCGCCAATGCCCCGGCCGCCGAGCCGGCCAAGGACACCCGCTGCTACGAGCTGCGCGTCTACTACGCCGCCGATGGCAAGCTCGACACCCTCAACGGCCGCTTCCGCGAGCACACGTTGAAACTCTTCGAGAAACACGGCATGACCAACATCGGCTACTGGGTGCCCGCGGAAAACCCCGACCGCAAGCTCTACTACATCCTGGCCTATCCCGACCGCGCCGCCCGCGAGGCCGCGTGGAAGGCGTTCTTCGCCGACCCCGACTGGAAGGCCGTCGTCGCCGCCACCGAGAAAGACGGCCGCATCGTCGCCAAGGTCGAGTCCACCTTCCTGCACGCCACCGACTTCTCCCCCGAGATCAAGCCCGCCGCCGAGAAGGAACCGCGTGTCTTCGAGCTGCGCACCTACACCGCCACCCCCGGCAACCTCCCGCGCCTGCACGCCCGTTTCCGCGACCACACCATTGAGCTCTTCAAGAAGCACGGCCTGACCAGTTTCGGCTACTTTGCCATGGACCCCGGCCAGCCCGCCGCCGGCGACACGCTGATCTATCTCCTGGCCCACAAGTCCCAGGAATCCGCGGCCGCCAATTTCACCGCCTTCCGCGCCGACCCCGACTGGATCGCCGCCAAGTCCGCCTCCGAAAAAGCCGCCGGCGGCTCTCTCACCATCCCCGACGGCGTGAAATCCCTCTTCCTCGTCCCCACCGACTACTCGCCGACGAAGTGAGGACGGCGGATCGTGCGGAAACAACTCCCCGCCGCGCTCTTCTCCCTCTCCTCCCGGGAGAGGGCCGGGGTGAGGGCATTCGACGAAGTTGTTCCCGCGCGCGTCCCTAACCCGTAGCCACGATCATTGATCGCGGCTCTTCGCATGCAATATCGGCTTCGATTCGCGGACGAAACGTGTACGTCATTGCCGCCCGACCATCCGGCGTACATCCGCAACCACGTCTTCGCCGGGAATCGGTTGCACCAACCCGGATCGCACTTCATCGCGCCGGCGAAGCGCCTCGGCGGCCCACAACTGCCGTATCTCGTCGGCGTCGGCATCGGCCATGCTCTCCACAAGCTGGTCCGCAAGCTGCGCTCTGGACGTGGCGGGAAGCAGCATGGCTTCCTTGGCGAGTTGGGAGAGGGTCAATGACATGCCTGCATTCTCTCCGGTGGTGGACAAGTCTTCAAGCGGAAACCGTGGGATTCTCGGGGCCTAGCCACCGCGTTTCCAAGGCCCTTCCGCGATTACACTTTCGCCCTCGTTAGCGGATCGGAGCGTGCCAAACATCGTCGCCAATAGTGACCCGAATTCCCGTCGCCGTAAACTCGGTGTTGAGGATGTTGGTCGGACTGTCGGCTGGCATGACGTCGTCGCTTGCCAGCACTCTTCCGGTCTCGTCAACCAGAATCACACTCATCTGCCCTTCGATTCTCTGAACAACACCATAGTATCTGTGCTGTCCTTGCAGATCAGGGCAATAGGTTTGGAGAGCCTGACGAAATCCCGCAGCATCGCCTGCAATGATAAACTCCTGCAGACGACGACGTATATCTGCATCGAGGAGCGACGCAGGGCTCGAACCGATCCGAAAGTTCTTTAGAAAGTCCATTGCGTCCTCCGCGTCTCCGTCTCATCCTTCGGATGCCATTGTAGCGTCGGCAACAGAGTCGTGTAAACTACCCGCACAACGATGCGCCAACTCGTGCCAATTCAGGAACTCGCCACACTCCCACCATTAGGGGACATCGCCGTTCGGATACGCCGATCATCAAACTTCAGGTTCAGCTGGCAGTGGTACACCTTCGACCAAGTGGACCCGCGCGCCCCGGCGGGCGTACGCCAAATCCTGTCGATGCTCGTCAATCTTCCTGATTGCCACCGCTTCTTGCGGGATTCGTTTGATGCCATGTACGACCGGGAGTTCAGCATCGAGCCTCTTCACGAGCATTGCGAAGTGGTTCCTTGCGGAACCGGCTTCGAGAGCACGCTCGCGGTCGCCGCCGACGATCATCTGGGTGCCTATTCGCGCGACCTCCGTGGGCCAACCGCTACGGAAGTCAGCCAGATACGCGCCACGTTCTCCAGCGTCGGGGAGTACACAGCATTTGAACTTCGCCCGGGGAACCTCGCGGGATGTGCGCTGTGCCGGAACCAGAACAGCCATCTCTTCACGAACTGGTTCTATGGGGTGGCCTGGGACTGGTGTTTTGTGCTGACATGGGCCAGTCAGAAGATCGCATGGGTCGGTTGCCTCACGGATACGGATTAGCGGTGCAATCGCAATGGAGTCTGCTCGAATGCCCAAAACCATGTTCACAACTCCGCTCGGCGAGGCCATCGTCGGCGATTCGATGGACGTGCTGAAGGCCATGGAGCCTGGTTCGGTGGACCTGGTGATCACCAGCCCTCCTTTCGCTTTATTGCGGGAAAAGGCGTACGGGAACCTGGATCAATCTGGCTACGTTGACTGGCTGTGTGCCTTCGCTCCACTGGTGCGGCGCGTCCTGAAGGATACGGGAAGCTACGTCATCGACCTCGGCGGGGCCTACCAGCGCGGCGTCCCCGTGCGCTCCCTGTACAACTTCCGCGTGCTCCTGAAACTCGTGGACGAACACGGCCTGTTTCTGGCCGAAGAGTTCTTCTGGCACAATCCCAGCAAGTTGCCCTCGCCGATTGAGTGGGTGAACAAGCGGAAGCTTCGCGCCAAGGATTCGGTCAACACGGTCTGGTGGCTGAGCAAAACGGAATGGCCGAAGGCGAACGTATCCAACGTGCTGGCTCCCTACTCGGAGCGAATGAAGACGCTCCTGAAGGACGCCAGCGGTTTCTACAAGCCCAAAGAGCGGCCATCGGGCCACGACATCAGCGAAGGTTTCGGGAAGGACAATGGCGGCGCGATCCCGTCCAACCTGTTGCAGTTGCCGAACAGTGAAAGCAACAGCGCTTACCTTCGGCTGTGCAAGGAATATCGCGTCACTCCTCATCCCGCACGTTTCCCACGAACGCTGCCAGAGTTCTTTATCAAGTTCCTGACCGACCCGAAGGATCTTGTTGTGGACATTTTCGGCGGATCGGGAACAACCGGCGAAGCAGCCGAACTGCTGGGCCGGAAATGGGCGACCATCGATCTGGACCCGTTGTACGTGCGGTCTTCCGCCTTCCGGTTTGTTTCGGACAAGGAACCGAAGGAAATCCAGCAACTGCTGGCACGAATTGACGCAGGCGAATCGCCGTGCATTGAACCGCTTCAGCCACTGCTCATATAGCAACACAGAAGCTCAACCGTATATCGAATCAGCTCCTCTCGCCCCATCGCACATCCTCCGGGCTATTTCGCGGCGAATCTGGGCCTCGCTCCAGTCGGGATGCCGGGACTCCAGCGATCCGTACAGGATCGAGCGCACCGTTCTGTTGCACTCGCAGAGCATCGCCACCCGTTCCGCCGGTGTCTTGCGGCGGAGAATCTCCGCAACGGTCTCGTCAACCACTTCCATTCGGCCCAGTTCCGGCAGCGGCCGTTTCATGGGCTACTCCGGCAACAGTATAGCATTCCTGCGATCCCCTATTCCGCCATCTCCTGCAAATACGCGCAACTGGGCTTCAGCGTCGGCACGTCCATCTCCACAAAGTAGTTCTTGATTCCGCCCGTCCTGGCGGCCGCGAAGAACTTCTTCCAATCCACCACGCCCTGCCCCAGCGGGACGGCCTTCTTTTCCGTGGCCGACCAGTCGGACAGGTGCGCGGAAATGAACCGGCCGGGATATTTGTTGAAGAACGTGGCCGCCTCGAACCCCGCACTGATGACGCTGACCTGGAACTGCATCTTGACGAGCTTGGGATCCAACTCACCCATCATCGCGTCATAGATCAACCGGCCTTCCAATTCCTTGAACTCGAAATGGTGGTTGTGGAAGCCAAGTTGCAGGCCCGCCTTCTGCGTCTGTTCGCCGACTCTATTGGCCTCGCCGCACATGCGCCGCCAGTCGGCCAGCGTCGCCTCGGGCTTGAGCCAGAAGCTGGAGATGACCATCTGTGTGAGCCCCAGTTCCTTGGCAAAGGCGATGCGCTGGCCGGGATTGTCCTTGAGTCCCTGGAACGGGTAGTGGCAGCTCTCGCAGCGCAGCCCCGCGTTCTCGATGATCCGCCGCATTTCCGGCGCCTTCAGCCCGCCCAGCGGCCCGAACCCGCTGGTCTGGTAGTCCGGTGGCGAGCACATCTCCACGGTCTTGTAGCCCAAGCCCGCCATCTGCCGCAGGGTGCCGTCGAAATCCTTGGCCAGCGCCTCGCGCACGACCCAACTCTGGAAGCCAATCGGCAACCCCAGCGGGTTGGCCCGCAACGGCAGGGTACTCCAGCCTGAAAGGGCGGCCGCACCCATCGCCAGGGCGCTTTGCCGGAGGAATCTTCGTCGTGTCATGGTTGGTCTCCAATATGCTTGCGGACAACGCCGGCGCATGATACCGCCGCCGGCAAACAAATAACACCGGGGCTCCGGCCACGGGCAGCAGTGTCTCGTTCCTCCAAATCCACGGATAACTCCTGAATCGCCCGCCACTATCCCTCGTCGCCGCCCTCGCCGCAAGGCCCCGGCGCAGGAAGCCCAGCCAGCCGCAATCCTCCACACCACCGCGCCCGGATAATCTCTCTCCGCGCCGCGACCCCGCCGGCCCATCGCTCCTGCACAATCGCTTCGTCCAGACCAGCGGCCTCCACAGCGGCGATGCCGATCACGGACCCACCAGCTTCTTCAGCGCGACGATCCCCTCGGCGATCCGGCGGCGATGCGTGACGTACTCGTCTATCCGGGGCGAATAGCTGCCGGTCTCCTTGACCAAACCCGCGAGCGACAGCAGCCCGCGTGCGTCGTCCACGACCGGGCCGGTGATCTTCCGCCGCTCGGCCTGCTCGAGCAGGGAATTCAACGTCCAGAGGTATTCATAATCCTCCAATCCATCGCGCAACGCTTCGAGCCGAATCGAGGAATACGGTTTCAAGTCGTCCCCGGGATAGACCAGATACCCATCGCCGTTGTACCGCCCGAAACCATTGGCCACCCAGGCCACCTTCGGCCACTTGTCGCCCTTCTTCTGCCAATTAACCCCCCAGGCGTTGGGCGACCAGTACTCAAACCCGCCGGCCTTGTACTTCCAGCAGATCCAGGGGGTGACGCGCACATCCAGCAGCGGGTATTCGATGAAGAAATTGGGATGGTCCATCGGATAACAGCAGACCGCCAGCCAGACCTCGGCCCCCCTCTTTTGCGACTGGGCAACGCCGGCTTTGTGGTACTGGGCCACGTAGACATCGAAGACATCGGCGAAACCCGTCAACTCGCGTACGCCTTCGGGCTCGTTAAGGCACTGCAGAATACGCGACTGCGGAGCGGCCGCGTGGACAGCCTGGTCGATCTTCTTAACCTCCGGCCAGGCCGACTTGGGCGCCTCGTCATAGACATAGACGTACGCCATGTCCAACCAGCCCTTCTGGCGCAGATGGTCACCGTAGGCCTTTAGCGTGGTCGTGAACTGCTCGATGAACTGTGGCGTGTACTCGGTCTTCTTCTCCCGCCCCAGGTTCGGGGCGGTGCCCATGATGAAGGCGTTCATGCCCTTGCCGATCAGGCGCTGCAATGTCGTGTCCACATCGCGGAAGTCGAATTGCCCATCCTTGCCTGGCTGCACATGAGCGGCCGCTTCGCCGCCAGGACCGAGACGATGCTCCAGCAGGCAATCCTCGTAGTTTCTCATGGCCTCCGCCTGCTTGCGCTCTGATTCGGCTGACCAGTCGAGCCCATACCAGGCGCGGACGACGCCACCGCCCAGCCAGGTGAGCGTACGCAAGTGCGTCTGGTCGGTGAGGGCAAAGTCCCACACCGTGAGCGCGAGGGGAATGGTGGTTGACTCAAGTCCATCGGGAATGACGGTGATGGTTCCCGTGTATTGCCCCGGCGGACAGTCCCTGGGAGTCTTGAGCGTGATCCAGAGAGGCGTGCGCGAGAGCTTGCCGACCCTGAATTCGCCGGCCGGCATCAGCGGATCGGGATAGCTGCCCAGGCCGCGCTCGGCGAAATACGGCGGCTGCACGGTCGTCTCCACATACCCCACCCGTTCCCACCGGGCCGCGCCGGCCGGGATCACCGTCCCGCCGGGACCTTTCAGGTCGGAGATCTGCACCTGTTTGACCACCACCGGTTGCCAGGGAGCCTCGACAACCACCTGCATCGACTCATACTCGTTACGAGCGGCGGCCAGTTCAACGCTGGTCCGCGTCACCGCGCTGAAATCGTCTTCGCGGAAGACCTTCTCCAGTGGCGACACCACATGTACACGATACCCTGTGGATTTGGCCGGTTCGGGGATGGGCCTGGGCGTTTTCCGCCCGGTGGCCGGTTCATCGCGCGCCTCTCCAAAACCGCTGTTTGGAGTCAGCTCGGCGGCCTGCACCGTCGTCGCCAGGAACAACCCCGCCAGCAGCAACGCAGTATTCCATGTTCTCATGGGGAAATATCCACTCAAATACGAGCATTGCCAATCGCCACCCGCAGAAGAACACGCCTCCCGGGAGAGGCCGGAGCATAATCTCCGTTCATCTCCACTTGCACCCGTTCTCGGTGCGTCGCGGGGCGGACCTGAGTCATCCGCATGGATCCTGCTCTATTCCCATACCCGTCCGGCCGACAGCCGTTTTGTCACCTCCGGCCTTCCAATCCGCCAGTCCGAGCCCTCGCAGCGCCGCTACGCCGCCACGGAACCACCGGCTACCAACTATCCAGCCGCACCCCAAACCCTTAAACTCTTGAACCCTTGAGCCTTCAAACCATCGCCATGACCAACCCTCTGCCCCTCATCCTCATGCTCTCCCTCGCCGGGATAGCGGT
This sequence comes from Tepidisphaeraceae bacterium, assembly GCA_049514055.1. GTDB lineage: Bacteria > Planctomycetota > Phycisphaerae > Tepidisphaerales > Tepidisphaeraceae > JANYKD01. The sequence goes on from JBEKVL010000184.1 coordinate 8,601, forward strand.
CTACCTCATCGCGGCCACGTTGCTCGCACTGCTCCTGCTCAAACCGCCCCGTATGACCGATGGCAAGGCCATCTATCTGCTCGGCCGGCTCACCCCGGCCGACCTGGGCTTCACTTTCCAGCCCGTGTCCTTCAACGTCCGCGACCACGCGACCGGCCGACCACTGAAGGTCGCCGCCTGGTGGATCCCGGCCGGCGCGCCGTCCGATCGTTGCGTTGTCCTGCTCCATGGCCGGGCCGACGCCAAGGTCGGTGCCATCGCCTGGGCGCCCATGCTCCGCAACCTTGGCTGGAACATCCTCGTCCCCGACATGCGGGCCCATGGCGAATCCGACGGCCGCTTCTCCACCGCCGGCGTCCACGAACGTTACGACGTCGACCAGGTCATCAACCAGATCCAGGCCCAGTTCCCACAGCAAACGCGTACGCTCGTCCTCGTCGGCCTGAGCATGGGCGCGGGCATCGCGCTGGGAGTGGCCGGAATTCGCACCGATATCGCCGGCCTCGTGCTCGACTCGCCCTTCTGCTCCTATGCCCAGGCCACCTGGGAACACATGAAACTCATGGCCTTCGACATCCGGCCACTCCACCGCGCCGCCATCGCCATCGCCGAGCGGCTCGCCGGCTGCCGCTTCGACGACATGATTCCGGTGAAACTGCTCGCCGAGGTGTCCTGCCCCGTGCTGTTGATCGACGGCGACGACGACCCGCTGATCCCACCCGCCGGGCGTGAACAATTGCAGCAGGCCCTGGCGACTCGCTCCGGCCGGGGACTGTGTACACATCGCTGGTCCGCCCCCGGAACCGGCCATTTGCAGGCATACGTCTGCCATCCGCAAGAGTACGAACGTAGAATCAGCGAGTTTCTGGAAACCGCCTTGCGATCATTACCCGGTCGCCCAGCAC
>JBEKVL010000185.1:0-9466 GCA_049514055.1 Tepidisphaeraceae bacterium
ATCGTCGATCAGGACGGCTTCTCGCAACTCGATTGGGCCGAAGCCCCTGGTGCCGGCACTTCCGCGTTGGTTGTCTGGCAAGCCCCGGCCGATGGAACCTATTACCTCCAGGTGAGCAGCGGCGATGGGCAGTCCACCGGGGCGTACTCTGTATCCGCAACGCCAACCTCGCTTAGCGTCACAAATCCCGTCGATGGATCGGGATCTCAATTCGCGGTGGTCGGTCCAGACAACGGTGGCCCCGTGCAGTTGTTCTTTGGCGGTGGCCGCATCTTTGCAAGCGTCGGCGCTTCCATCGGGTTGGATGCGCCCGTAGCACTCGGCCTTGCATCGCCCGCCGCCGGGAATGTGCCCGTCCCGGCCGCCACGCATGACGCTTCCACCGGTGGCGTGGCTTCGACATCCGCGGTGGCTGTCCAGCAGAACAGCAGCGCTGTCACAGACCTTGCCAATGCCAAGGCGACCGCGGGCCTGTTTGCGTCCCCGAGTGTTTCGATAGACAGCCCCGACCTGTTGCACAAGCCGGACAACCTCCTTGGGAGTGAGAATCCACTTTTGTAGGTCATTTGCGGCGGCAGTGGCGCCGTTGCGTGAGCCACTCGTCCGCCGAGAACGAGCCGGCACGACACACGCCCCTCCATCTCTGCGAACCCAACACGTCGATCCGGGTTGTCTACTGCCGATCACCCACTTCTGGACTATCATGCAAGACACGATGGGCGAGACGAAACACGAGAATGTCCGTCGTACGACAGGCTGGAATGCCTGTCCTGCCGTTCACCCATCAAGTCAGCGGTGACGGAGCGCCACCGGCGATCAAGCCGTCAATGCCCATTCTCCGTCAGTTCTTTGGCCACCGCGGCCACCACGCTCTTGGCGTCGCCGAAGAGCATCAACGTATGATCGAGCGTGTACAGTTCATTCTCGATGCCCGCGAAGCCGGGGTTCATGGATCGCTTGATGGCGATCACCGTGCGGGCCTGGTCGGCGTTGATGATGGGCATGCCGTAGATTGGCGAGGACTTGTCGTGGCGGGCGGCGGGGTTGACGACGTCGTTGGCCCCGATGACCAGGGCGACATCGCACTGCGGAAATTCGCCGTTGATCTCGTCCATCTCCACCAGCTTGTCGTAGGGGATCTCGGCCTCGGCGAGGAGGACGTTCATGTGGCCGGGCATGCGGCCGGCGACGGGGTGGATGGCGAACTTCACCTCGACGCCGCGACGGGTGAGCTGGTCGTATAACTCGCGCACCTTGTGCTGGGCCTGGGCGACGGCCATACCGTAGCCGGGGATGACGATGACCAGCCGGGCGGATTCGAGAATGCCGGCAACCTCTTCGGGCGAGGTCGAGCGAACCGTCTTCTTTTCGCCGACCTCGGCCACGGTCGCCTGAATCTGGCCGAACGCGCCGAAGAGGACGTTGGTGAAACTGCGGTTCATGGCCTTGCACATGATGATGCTCAGGACGAAACCGCTGGCCCCGTCGAGGGCGCCGGCGATGATCAGCAGCTTGTTGTCCAGCACGAAGCCCATCATGCAGGCAGATAGGCCGGCGTAGCTGTTCAATAGCGAAATGACCGTGGGCATATCGGCCCCGCCGATCGGCAGGATCAGCAGCACGCCGAACGCCAGGGCCAGCAGCAGCAGCACCGGGAAGAGCCACATCCACTGCGGATGGAACATGAGGAGTACGCCGCAGGCGATGGCCGAGGCGAGTAGTGCCAGGTTGTAGATGTTCTGATTCTTGTAGGTCAGCGGGCGTGTGGGCAGCAGGTCCTGGAGCTTGCCGAAGGCCATCATGCTGCCGGTGAAGGTGAGAGCGCCCAGCAGGACTTCGAGGCAGAGGAAGCCCATGACGATGGGGTGTGGCGGGGCGTGCTTGAGATCAAAGAGATAGTAGTGCGCCGTGCCGACGAGGGCGGCGGCCAGTGCCCCGAAGGCGTGCGACAGGGCCGTCCGCTGCGGGACGGCGGTCATGGGCATCCAGATCGCCATGGGCGCGCCGATCACGGCGCCGATCGCGAAGCCCACGATGATCCATTCGTAGCTGATGATCTGGTGATGCAGCAGCGCCCCGATGATCGCGGCCGCCATGCCCACCTGGCCGGCGATGTTGCCGCGGCGGGCCGTGGTGGGGGCGCTGAGCCATTTCAATGCCAGCACGAAGAGGACCGCGGCCAGCAGATAGGTGGCCGTGCTGATGACGCTGGAAAGCGTGGCGTGCTGCGGGGCGGCGGTATAGGCCAGGAGCAGATTCACTTCTTCACCTCGCGTTTGCGGAACATGCGGAGCATGCGGTCGGTGATCATGAAGCCGCCGATGATGTTGGTCGATGCCGTCGCCACGGCGATGGTGCCAAGGACGGTCGAGAGCGTGGTCTGCTTCGCCCCGGCGAGTTCGATGGCGGCGACCACGCTGATGGCCGAGATGGCGTTGGTCAGCGACATCAGCGGCGTGTGCAGCAGCGGGCTGACCCGGCGGATGACCTCGAGGCCCAGAAACGCGGCCAGGATGAACACATAAAGATGGGAACCAAAATCAGGCATGGGCCATCATCTCCTTCAAACGCGGATGTACGATTTGTCCACCCTGGCAGAGCAGGACGCCGGCGATGACTTCGTCGGCCGGGTCGATCTTCAACGTGCCTTCCTTGGTGATCAGCAGCTTGAGCAGGTTGGCAAGATTGTTCGCGTAGACCTGGCTGGCATGGAACGGAACGGTTGCGGGGACATTGGTGATGCCGATGATCGTGACTCCGTGTTTCTGGACGATCTGGCCGGGCTCGGTCAGTTCGCAGTTGCCGCCGGATTCGGCCGCCAGATCGACGATGACCGACCCGAGTTGCATCTTCGCGACCACGTCGGCCGGGATGAGCTTGGGCGCCGGCTTGCCGGGAATAGCGGCCGTGGTGATGACGACGTCGGATTCGATCACGACCTTGGCCATCAGTTCCCGCTGTTTCTGCTGCTGTTCCGGCGTGAGTTCCTTGGCGTATCCGCCGGCATCCTGTGCCCCGGCCGTTTCCAGGGGCAGTTCGATAAACTTGGCCCCCACGCTCTGCACCTGCTCCTTGACGGCCGGGCGGACGTCGTAGGCGCTGACGAGAGCGCCGAGGCGCTTGGCGGTGGCGATGGCTTGGAGGCCAGCCACGCCCGCCCCGATGATGAACGCCTTCACGGGCTGGAGCGTTCCGGCGGCGGTCATGAGCATGGGGAAGATCTTGGGGCAGCGCTCGGCCGCGAGGATGACCGCTTTGTAGCCCGCGATATTGGCCTGGGAACTGAGGACATCCATCGCCTGGGCGCGGGTGATGCGCGGGAGGTATTCCAGCGCCATCGCCACGACGCCTTGGGTGGCAAGGGAGTGTATCAGTTCCATGTTTCGTTGTGGCGCGAGCATTCCGGCCAGCACGGCCCCACTGCGCATCTGCTTCACCTGCTCGGCCGACGGGGCATGGACAACGAGGACGATATCGGCCTGCGACCAGCCGTCGCCGCCGGCGATCTGCGCCCCGGCCGCGCGATATGCCTCATCGCTGTGCGACGACATGACCCCGGCCGACGATTCGACGAGAACTTCCACCGATGGCCCGGTGAGTTTCTTGACTACCGCAGGCACGAGTGCCACGCGAGTTTCGCCGGAACCCGTTTGATTGGGCACGAATACTATCATGCGAAATGTTCCTTGGACGGACATGAGTGGATCCGTCATCGCTTGTGGTTGCGTGGATGATAGGACGGCCACTTGGGGATTTCCTGCAACGTAGTCGGGTTGTCGAAGGTGCGAAGAAGCAAGAATGTCTGGAGATTTGTGTTTTGACGAATGGCGCGGGCGCCAGGCAGGTTTTGCAAACTCGGAAGCCGGTGGGCAGGGTGACAAGAAAAAATGTTTGTTAGGGTGGTGAAGAGCGAGGGGCGTGGCATAAGTGGCTCTGTTGCAGGTGGTTACGGTCTATTCGGCAGTTGGAACGCGTCTCGAAAAGCGCCCCCAATGCGCCCCCAAAATCTCCCCGGAGCCTCCCCCATCGGGCGTGGGGAAATGATGAGATCCGCGACTCGATCGAGTTCGAAGCCTCAAATCAATGCGTCCGATGCAGGGCGAGATGGGCGAGCCCAAGCGTGGGGATGCTGGCGGTTCGGTGTCGGCGGGGTGGGCGGCACGAAAAGACACTTTTGGCCGCTCGTGGGTCCAGGGGCTGGAGATGCAAGTACATACGGTTCATGTGGTTACAAGGAATCCGGTAGTTTCCGGCCGCCTGAAAGAAGGTGTCCTGATCCCCGTCCCAAAGCCGTTCTGATCCCCGTCTCAAAGCCGTCCTGATCCCCGTGCCAAAGCCGTCCCAAGGACAGTCCCGATGGGTTTGGCGGAGTCCCGTTGGGTCAGGCGCTGGGAAATGACGAAATTCGAAACTCGAATGACGAATTGATTCGAAGATGCCATGATGGGCGCGTAGGGGGCGCGGACGAGGCGGTGTGTGGGTTGTTAAAGAAGCGGTCCGCCGGCGCGGGCCGAGAAGGCAAGCCCTTCTATATATAACGGCGGCGCTGCGCGCCCGACGCGGTTGGCGCGCAGCGCCGGGAGCGGGAAAACGGGTTTGGCGCTGGACAGGTGGTTCGAAAAAGATCCGGGAAATTTTTTGGCCCACACCCGTTGCGCGCAGCGCGCGGGAGCGGGGTGGGTTGTTAGTTGTGGGAAATCAGGGGGTTATGGCGTGCGAGGCGGGGAAAAGTGATTGTCAAGCCGAGATATCATTTGTGGTGCGTTGTTGTTTCAGTGTAGTTTTGCCTGTGGCTGGTGGACTGCAAGTGGTGTTTGTGCCGATGGTTACGCGGCAGGCAGCGGGCGGCGGCGGATGGCGGCCGGCGTGGACGCTGGTCTGGGCCAATCGTATTCGCGTCCCTCTCCGACATCGTTTCGTTCCCAACCGCAAAGTGCCTGTTCTCGCCATCGAAGGTACTACCCCGGCGATGCCTCCGGTGGCGGCAGCTGAGGCCTGCGCGATTCGGGAACGAAATGGTCGCGCGGAAGCCCAATCCGCGCGAGGAACGCGGCGAAACGAAACTGCATATGCTCGCGCCATGGAATGGTCAGCCGACACCGCGCCCGTGCTTGGCTGTTTCGTAACTGTCGGTACAACTCGGGCGTGCGGACGGTGAAGTAGTTCATGAGATCGAGCAGGATTGCCGGATGCCCCGCGCCCGCCGCGTCCAGCGGCTGCGGAACTTCGGCCAGATAGGCGTAACGGTCATCCTTGTTCTGCCGAACGGTTTCCCACTTGCGGCTCGTAAGGTTCTGCTGTTTGCGGAGTTCGTCAGCGGGAAAGGCCGGGCAAAGCAGCACCGACCGCAAGTCAGTCTCAGCCCACGGATTCTGTTGCCGTTTGCCGAAATCCTGCTCGAGATCGCAATCCTGAGACACGACCAGAGCCAGCAGGTGTACTCGTGGTTGGATTCCGGCCACTGCCTCGTGGCTTGCTTCGTCGTAAGCCGGCACCCATTCAGTGACACGCTCAATAAGCTGACCCTCAAAGAGGCGCTCGTTTGAATGCACCTGACAATAGATCTCGGTGGGACCTGCCGCAAGTAACTCGGCCTCGCTGTGCGGGTGTCCCTCAGCCAAAGTCAGTCCTCCGAGATTCGAAATGGCTGTTCTTCGACCGCCGGGAAGACTCGACGAATCGCCGCAGGTTGATCGCCCGGTATTGCATCCGGGGTGCGCGACGCCGCGAGCAGGCCTCTTGGGCGTCCAGTTGGCCTGTAGTACTCGTAGAATTCGGCGAGCGATTGGCAGGCTTCAGGAAGCCCCATGCTGTTGATACGCTCGATCAACAAGTGACAAAGATGCCGGAGGACAAGCGCCGTCTTGTCCTCATCAGTGCTGAAATCAGGCGTGCGAAGTTCTTCGCCTTGAAAGCAGACGAACCGCCCAGGAATGCACTGAATCTCAAGCGTCCAATCTTCGCCAGTTATGTCACTCCAGGGGCTGCGGCTGTAGGGCATTGCGCAATCTATCTCGAATCGCCCAACGGAAGAGGTTCCCGGCAGTTCGGTTGAACGTATTGAGGATAACCGTGACATTAGTTGTCTCCGTCGATCCGTGTGTATGAAAGTCGCAGTCGAGTAGGAAGCAATTCTCTTTGGGAGCGCCAGAAGATGGCGGTTCCGCCTGAGCAAACCCTGTCCTCAGCCACAAGAAACAGTCATCGCCTTCAAGTTTGCAGTGGACTTGCCGTTGCGCGGAATCGACGCCCTCGTCCAACTCGGGAGCGGACAACTCGCCACCAATCCAAGGATTCAGTAGCTCCCCCCATCGAACGCCGTCGAGGCCCAGTCTGGAACGGCGGATGACATCAACGTACCGCAGGCCGATTCGGGTATACGACGCTGGTCGATAGACTTGCTCAAACGTCACCCTTACGGCCTCAAGTTGATCTCGAAATTCTTCCCAGCGTGCGTACGTCATTGTCTTGAGCGCCAATGACTCGCGCGAGAGCGTGACGCTGCATTTCCGATCCTGCGTCTCGAAGAAGTGCTGAACCGGCCCCGCCGGCGTGCCCATCCCTTGGATGAGATTCCGAATGGGAGGTGGAAGAGGAAGATCGGGTGGAAGCTGGCCTGCGGTTATCGCTTGACGGTAGAACGGGTAACGCTCCCGGATCGCCTCCTGAAACTGTGCTGGTGCCTCGGCTTCGATCCGGAGGATGGGGGGAAATCGCAACTGCACCGTCACCTCCGCGAGCGGGTTACGATGATAGATTTCGCGATTCGTTTCGGGCAATGCCATCGCACACTCAATATCGGCACTTCGTGCCATGTAAGACCAAGCCAGAGTATCTTAGGCGCTCCAGTATCGTGATGTCGCCAGTGCTGTCAACATCGCCGGGTCCATGCCCATGTGTGCCTGCCCTTCTTCGTGGGCTTTGGCGGTTGGGGCGTTCGCGGCTGAGGCCGGAATCACGGGCGAGACGCCCGTGCCACGATGTAGTCCGTAGTCAGTGGTCCGTAGCAGTAGCGTCTGCCACCGATGATCGACGACCGATCACTGATCACCGATTACCGCTGCCTCCTCACCGCGTTTTCAACCAGGCGGCGCACTTCTCCGGCCAGGCGGCCACGTCGCCGCCATCGATGCCCAGGCCGAAGCCGTGGCCGCCGGTGTCGAAGAGGAGCAGTTCGACGGGGATGTTGCGCTTCTTCAATGCCTCGGCGTAGTCGATCGACAGTTGCGCGGGGATGCCGTCGTTGCGGGCGTGGACCAGGAACGCCGGCGGGGTCTGGTCGGTGATGGTGATCGCGGTGTACATCTCCTTCACCCACTTGTCGCCGGGCTGGGGGATGACGCTGTAGATGAGGATGGAGAACGCCGGGCGGACGTCGGGCGGGGCGCTGTTGGCGGTCTGGGCGGCCAGATGTCCGCCGGCCGAGAAGCCCATGATGCCGAGGCGCTTGGGGTCGAGGCGATAGTCGGCCGGGGTCTTGCGGAGGAGGCGCAGGGCCTGGATGGCGTCGTTCACCGGGGCGGGCTGGCGGTAGTCCTTGAGGCGGTACTTGAGGACGAAGGCGGCGTGGCCGAGTTCGTTGAGCCAGCGGGCGACGCAGTCGCCTTCCTTCTCGATGGCCAGCGCCCCGTAGCCTCCGCCCGGACAGATGACGACGCCGAGGCCGGTCGCCTTCTCTTTGGGCGGCAGGTAGACCGACAGTGTCGGATTGCTGACCCTGGTGACGCGGGCGTTCTTCTTCACCTCGGGCTGGGCGAGGGGCGTGGCGCCGTCGGGCAGGGCGCCAGGCCAGAGGGGGATGATGGTGGGCTTGGGCAGCGCTTGCAGGCGGAGCATTTCGGTCGCGTAGCGCCGGCCGAATTCGCGGGCGCTGGGGGCATCAAAGTGCAGGTTGTCCCCTTTGTGGTTGAGCCCGGTGGCCGGGACGGTGGCGCTGCACGCCAGCCTTCGTGGGAAGAACGCCAGTTCGCGGTTGACGAGCTGGGCGCCGGGATTGTTGTCGGCCTTGAACGGGGCAAGCTGCCCGACGACGACAGGCAGGTCGTCGACGCCGAGGTCGTCGCGGAAGCGGGCCATGGTCGTCTCCAGGCGCGCGCCGTAGGCCGGCGCGTTCTTCTCGCCGGTGTCGGCTTCGCCCTGGTGCCAGATCAGTCCCTTGAGCGTGCCATCTTTCATGGCCACCTTTGTCCGGCGGATGGCGGTGTCGTATGGCGTGGTCTTGGTGGCCGCATCCGCAGCGCCCGGCTGCCAGGCGGCCAAGGCCGTACCGCCGACGGCGCACGGGATCAACCCGATGGTCACGTCCGGATTGGCCTGGGCCATGGCCTTGGCGAAGGCGAACCCCGGCCCGACCCCGGCCACGTCCGGCTTGTCAAAATGCAGCGGCTCGCGTGCCGGCAGCCACTCGTCCTTGGCATCGAGCATGAAGATCCGCGGATGCGGCGTGCGGTCCTGTTCCTCGACTGCCCCGCGACCGGCCATGTTCGACTGGCCGGCAAGCAGGTAAAGCTGGAATTTATCCTTCGTCGCCGGTGCGGCAATGGTGGTGAGCGAAAAGATGAGAACGACCGTCGAAGTGCTGAGCCTGAGCATACTGGTATGTTAACGCGGGCGAGGGCGGGCGGAAGCGCGGAGGATGGCTCGGCGGAACGGCGGTTCGTGAACCAGGACAAGCAATCATGCTCGCTCAACCGCATAGCGCCCAGTGCCGACCGGGCGGCGGTGGAGCCTCGCTGTTCCATCAGTCCCTTCCTGCCAATGAATCCTGTGTGTCTCCGTACGATCAGATAGCCAACGTGACAGCGGATCGTAGAATGAGTACGTTCGCTTTGGAATTGGAGACAAGCGGTGAGCATCGACGAACATACTTTCACACCCGGTCCGGCACCGAATACGGTGCGTGCCGCCGATGGCCGAGTCCTGACCGTTCCGGCAGGGTGGATATTGCTTCCGCCCGGCGACACGGCGCTCACGCGCCGTGTGAAAGCGGCCGGGGATCATTGGGTCGTGCAGGAGAAGCGGGGTCGGAAGATCTTCTCAAGGGGCGTGTGGGCGCCGGCCGCGACCATCGAGCGTATTCGTCCCGAACTCGAAGCCGAGCGATCCACGGAAGGATTTGCCAAACGAAAAGAAGCCGATGCCCGGCGACGGGACAAGGCCCAGGCGGAATATACGGGCGATTTCTTCGCGGCCGTCGTGACGTTCCTGGCGTTCCACGCTCGACATGCCGATCTCGCCGAGCGATTGGCCCGTGCCGTGACCGATCACGCCACGCCGGTTGGCAGCGGCACGGTCGCCAGAACCAGGCGTATCCCGGTTGAGCAGCGAGCCGAGGCCGCGGTTATCGCCTGGCTGAGGCACCAGACGACCGGCTACGATGGGATGGTGATCCCCAGGGTGCAAGGACAACGCCGCGAGATCCGGCGAATGCTTGCCCGGCGATCCCAGGAACTGCTGGCCCGGTATC
>JBEKVL010000186.1:0-13064 GCA_049514055.1 Tepidisphaeraceae bacterium
CGCCATCATGCTCCGCATGGCGGTGGCGGCCTGTTCGGCCGTGCCACGTCCGCTGGTTCCGGCACGGCTATCGGCGTAGTTGACGATCCGGGCGTCGAGCCGGGCCATGTGCCCCAGCTTGTTCCACCGCCGTGCCGGAACCAGCGGACGGCTCGTATTGTTCGGGGCTATGGGGTAGCCCATGGAGTCCGGCGGCAACGGCCTTGGCCGTGCCGGAACCAACGGAGGGGGTCGGCGTCCACGATGGTTGTTTCGGGGCCTGCTCGGCGTTCACCTACGCCCGTCTGGGCATTATTACGGCCTGGCGAAGCCAGCGGCGGAGGATGGCGGGGGCAGGCCATTAGGAGGGGCCGGCGGAAGTGCGGAAGGTGCGGAAGAAAGTGGACTGGGCGTCGGTGGTTTCGGGGATTCTCGGCATAAGAGGCTCCTGTGAAGGGGGTTATGAGTTTGTGGTTGTGAGTTTGGAGGGGTTTGGAACCCCGTCCCGAGGCCGTCCCGGGGGCGTTCAAGACAAGCGACGAAGGGGTGGAGCAAGCGGCATGGAGGGACGACATGGGTGTCCCGGGGCGTTCAGGACGCCGTCCCGAAGCCGTCCGTTTGACGATGGAGAAGGGAGGATTGAGGAGCGGGAAGAGCGGGGCGGAGGGATGGCGGATGAAGGGGCGTGCCCATTCTTCCGGGCAACGAGGATGTGTCGGAGTACCGTCCTACGATGCCCGGCGACGGCGGAGGATCAGGCCGAGGACACCGAGGCCCGGCAGCGTCAACGCGCCCGGCTCGGGAACCGTGCCGGCGCTGTCGGACCCGAAGACCGCGGCGAGCGGCGAACCGAAACCGGCGGCCGTTCCCGCGCCGAGATTCTGCGTCACGATGGCGTAGTCGGCCAGATCGACCAGGCCGTCGCCGTTGAGGTCGCCGTCAAACCAGGAGGCGCCGGTCTTTCCCATGTTGGTGATGATGTTCAGGTAGTCCTGCTCGTCGACCCTGCCGTCGAGATTGGTGTCGCCAAGGTAGGTGTAGGCCAGCAGCAACTCGTTGAAATCGGTTCCGTCCGAGAGCGGCTCGCCGTGCCAGTTGAGCAGGTGCAAGGCGCGGTTGTCGACCAGGGCGAGCGCGGCCGTCGTGCCCGGCGCCGTGGGAATGCTGCTGAAGATGGCCCCATCGGCGATCCACGTCTGCACCGCGGAGAGCGGCGAACTGGCGGTGTAGTGAAGAATCAGGAAGCTGTTGCCCACGTCGAGGGTCGCGCCGGCGCTGAGTTGCAGCGAGTCCAGAACCAGGCCGGCTCCGGGGGCAAGTGAACCGGCAGCCCCGGTGAGAGACAAGGCCGCCAGATGCTCGGACGAGTTCAAACGCACCGTGGATCCCGGATCGGCATTGATCGCCAGCGTGCGCGTGCTGGTGGAACCGGCGTCGGTGTTGAGCACCAGGCCGGAGCCGTCCACCTGTAAAAGCGAGCCCGCGCCGTGGGTCTGGGGGCCGCTGAGAATCAGCGTGCCGCCGCCGGCGACGCTTATCTGCGAGCCGGCGCTGTTGTCGATCGGGCCGGAGAGAGTCAGCGTGCCACCAGCGGTGAAGAGGACATCCGTATTGCCGGAGAAGGCCAGGGGTTTTGAGAACGACTGCGCGCCGGGCGCGTTGGCAAAGATCCGGGCATTGCCGCCGCTGGAATTGAACAGAACAACTTTGACGTTGCCGAGGCCGGCGTAGGTCTGGGCATCGGCGAACGTCAGGGAGGCGAGGGTCAGCGGGATGGCCGGGCCGGGAATGATGGCTTCGATGGTCTGGGCATTGGTCGAAATTCGTGTCGAATAGGATCCCCCCGGAGTGGCGACGGTGTTTAACACCCATGCGGTATCACCCTGCGTGTACAGCCCTTGCTTGTTGAATATCGCCGCCAGGAAGTTATTGCTTCCGGAAGCGTTGGTGCTGTACGGGCCGTCGACGGCGAAATTGATGCCGGCCAGCTTCCAGATCCCGTTGTCCTGGATGAAGACGCCGCCGCCGGAATCGCCGGCGGACAGATGCGCCTCGTTCGGTCCCGCGCCGTCGTTGAACTCATAGTGAAGCAGGTCGCCGGTACTGGGGTCGTTGACAATGTCCGTGACATCGTTCTCGCCCCAACTCTGTTGGGCATCGGCCGCGCCCCAGAGCCAGCCTCTCAGTTGACCGTTCACCATGACCGGGGCGCCGGGCGCGGTGCCGCGGCCGATGACGACCAGGTGACGGCTCACTTCGTTCTGGGCGGTATAAAGCTCGGCGAAAGTGTTGAAGGCGCCGTTGATCTTCCAGACATTCAGATCGGTGCCGGGGATGGAGTAGACGCCCCCGGTGCCGTAGGTCGCGTCGATGCTGTAGCTGCTGCCCTGGAATTGAAAGACCTGGGCGGACGATCCGCCAATGTGAGCGGCCGTAATGAAATAGCCGGGGGCGATGGGCGTGCCGAGAAAGCTGCCCCACTGCCCCTCCAACTGCCAGGCGGCATCGGCGACGCTGCCGGGAGCCGGCGGCGTCGTGTTCCGTATCGCAGTGCCGTTGTCGTCGACGATCACCCCCTGTGCCAACTGAGCACACAGAGTGCCGACGGTACAAACGAGGGAAACCACAAACAACTGGCCGGGAATCTTCATTTGAACCTTTGCCGATGTGTCACCACGGATCAATCTTCAGACACTGCCATGCGCCGATGCGCGGGAGCCACGCCTCGGCGGACATGGTGCCCGCACGTCCAATAGTGATACGAAGATTCCGCGGCAAGGTTTGCTTTCGGCCGAAAATCGTCCCGGCGCCGCCCCGCTACAGCAGGTGCCCGAGCTTGTTCTTCTTGGTTTCGAGGTAGGTCTTGTTGTCCGGGCCGGGCTCCATCTTCAGCGAGATCTGATCCACGATCGTCAGGCCATACCCGTCCAACCCGTATATCTTCTTCGGGTTGTTTGTCATAAGATGTATCTTTTTAAGGCCAAGATGGCGGAGGATCTGCGAGCCGATCCCGTAGTCGCGCTTGTCGGCGGGGAAGCCGAGTTTCAGGTTCGCTTCGACGGTATCCAGGCCCTGCTCCTGGAGCGCATACGCGTGCAGTTTGTTCTTCAGGCCGATCCCGCGGCCCTCCTGGCGCAGATAGAGGAGGACGCCCTTGCCTGCCTTGGCGATGGCTTTCAGGGCTCCGTCGAGTTGCGGGCCGCAGTCGCAGCGCGCCGACCCGAAGACATCGCCGGTGAGGCATTCGGAATGCACGCGCACGAGCACCGGTTCATCGTGCTGGGGGATGTCGCCATCTTTGCCGACCTCGCCGATGCCGCCCATGCATAAGGCGAGGTGCGGCTCGGGATCGACGATCGACTGGTAGGCGAACAGGCGGAACACGCCCCAGCGGGTGGGAAGGTTGATGGCCTCGATGCGCCGGACGAACTGCTCGCGCCGCAAGCGGTAGCTGATGAGGTCGGCAATCGTGCAAAGCTTGAGTTTGTGCTCGGCGCAGAAGACCTCGAGTTCGGGCCGGCGCATGGCCTCGCCGTCTTCAGGACGGAGGACCTCGCAGATCACGGCCGCGGGCTTGAGCCCCGCGAGGCGGGCCAGATCAACCGAGCCCTCGGTCTGCCCTGCGCGGACGAGCACCCCGCCGTCGCGGGCGCGCAGCGGATTCATGTGGCCGGGCCGAAGCAGATCCGCGGGCTTCGCATCGTCCGCCATGGCGGCGCGCACGGTCGTGGAACGATCGCGTGCCGAAACACCCGTGGTGACTCCGAATCGCGGGTGGGCATCGATGGTGACGGTGAACGCCGTGCCCAGCCGGGCGGTGTTGGAGTCGGTCTGGGGATGGAGACTGAGCTTGTCGCACTGTTCAGATGTCAGCGCCAGGCAGACGGTGCCGCGGCCATGGGCAAGGATGAAGTTCATCTTCTCAGGCGTCATCATCTCGGCCGGACAAACCAGATCACCCTCGTTTTCGCGATCTTCATCGTCCATGAGAACGATCATGCGGCCGGCCTTGAGCTCATCCAGAATTTCGGGAATCGGGGCAAACGACATTACACAGATCCTTAGTCGGCGACAACTGCGCGCCAGGCGGGGATTCTACGGAATCCCGCGGCTGGACGAAAGCCGTGGCACGAAAGAGTATGGTGACAAACAGGGCCATCGCATTTGGTGCTGCCGTTGCCCGCAACGGCAGGTTCGTTCCCCGGTTTACCGCCAGTGAGGGCACTGGCGGCACTTTCGACAGGCAAATGCGATCATCCTGTGGTGACAATGGCGTCCCGCCGCTATCTGGAACTTGGCGCTCTTCCCTGGGGTGCATCCAGCGACCGAGCAACACTTGAACCATCGATCCCTTTCTGCGACCCTTGCCACCTATGATCGCCTCTCCAACCCCATCCTCTCCACGCGCCGCCCTCTGGCCCACCGTACTCCTGCTGGGAATCTCGGCCGCCGCAGTCAACTTCGCCACCGGCCGCACCGACGGGCTGTACACGGCCGGCGCACTCCTGTGGCTCAACGTTGCCGTGGCCGCCGCTCTGGCCACCATTTTCATCGGCACCCCGCGACTCTCGCGCGTGCTCCTGCTGATCGCCGTCCTCGCCAGCGGCGGCCTGGCCATCTGGTCGCGACTGGCCTTCGAGATCGTGCAGGCGGCCACACGTCAACAAATCTCCGAACCCGAGCACGCCGCCGAACTGACAACGAAGGCATCGCTCTGGATCGCCAAGGGATATTTCCGGCTCGACCTGGCGGTCGCGGCTTTCGCGATGGCGCTTGTCTTCGGCGCCGGCATACTGCGCGGATGTGTTGGCCGCAAGGTCGCCATCGGAGCGATCGGCACGCTCGTTGCCGCGTCGTTCGTGGTCCTCTTCATCGGCCCGCCCGGGACGGTCTGGAACGCCCATTACGATGTCAAAGGCGGTTTCGATGTCGCCCCCCTTTCGCAGCCGGGCGGATTGGTTCGTGCCTCGCGGCCGCCCGAGGCGCAATACACCGACGATCCCGTCGCCGCCGCCCGCAAGCAGCCCGAGCAGGCCGCAGCCGCGAAACTCGCGACCGTCTGGCAGGTCGGCCTGCTGGCGGTCGGCCTCTGCGCCGCGGCCGCGACGGTGCGCTGGAGATGGATCGGCCACGCCAGCCTGGCCGCGCTCATCGTGTCGCACCTGTCGCTGGGTGCGTGGGTGATCCGCCACACACCCGGCCCCCACATCGACGTCTGGCATTTCCAGCAGGAATCATGCAAGGCTCTGCTCGATGGAAAGAACCCCTACGCCATCGACATGCCCAACATGTACGGTCAGGATTCTTTTGTCTACGGCAGGGAATTGCAGCACGAAGACCGCGTCCTGTTTGGCTATCCGTATCCGCCGCTGAGCCTGTACATGGCCCTCCCCGGCTATCGCCTCGGCGGCGACGTGCGCTATTCCCAACTGGCCGCCCTCGCCATTGCCGCCGCCCTGATCGCCCTGGCCCGCCCGGGCATCCTGGCAACCCTGGCGGCCATGCTGCTGCTCTTCTCATCCCGCGTCTTCATGGTCGTCGAGATGGCCTGGACCGAACCCTTCGTCATCGTGCTGCTGGCGGCCGTGGTGTTCTGCGCCTGCCGCTTCCCGCGAACTGTCCCTTACGTCCTCGGCCTGTTCCTCGCCAGCAAGCAGTACCTCATCTTCGCCGTTCCCCTGGCCGTCCTCTTACTGGCCCGCCCATTCTCTTGGAAGGCGTATACCGCGATGCTCTGCAAGGCCGCCGCCGTGGCCCTCGCCGTCTCGCTCCCCTTGATCCTCTACTCGCCCGCAAAGCAATTCGCCCCCGGCAAGCCCCAGCACGAATACCAGCAGTCGGCCATGTCCGCGTTCCAGCACTCGGCCATCACCCTGCAACTGAAGCAGCCTTTGCGCCGCGACGCCCTGAGCTACCTTGCCTGGTACTACTGGCATTTCGATCAGGATATGTCGCCCGATGCGCGAGAAAGGTCGATCAACCATCGCTTCGGCTGGTGCTGTTTCGCCGCCGCCGCCCTAGCCATCGCCGCATCCCTCTGGCGTTTCCCCCGCAACGGCCCTGGTTTCGCCGCCGGCGTTGCCCTGACTTATCTGCTCTTCCTGTCCACCAGCAAACAAGCCTTCTGCAACTACTATTTTTTCGTCCTGGCAGCGCTGTGCATAGCCATTGCAGCCACGCGTACGAACGAAGCGGCATTGCAGATCGAAGCCTGTGAGCAACAGGCATGACAGTCCGGCCGTTCCGCGGGACTTCTCCGAAAAAAAGAAAGCCGGGCGCGCCGCGCCCGGCATATGTCATCAGGTTGGGAATTACCGAGTCAATCAGCCCTTGGGCGGCTCCTTGGCCTTGAGCCAGGGCATCAGCTTCCGCAGTTTGCGGCCGATCACTTCCATGGGGTGGTTGTTGTCCGCCTCATACAGCCGCTTGAAATTCTTCAGGCCGCCTTCGTATTCCGCCCGCCATTCCCTGGCGAACGCGCCGGATTGAATCTCGCCGAGGATCTTCTTCATCTCGGCCTTCACGGCCGGGGTGATCAAGCGCGGACCGCGCGTGAGGTCGCCGTATTCGGCCGTGTTGGAGATGGAATACCGCATATAGTCCAGGCCGCCCTGGTAGATCAGGTCGACGATCAGCTTGACCTCGTGGACGCACTCGAAGTAGGCCATCTCGGCGGGATAGCCGGCCTCGACGAGCGTCTCGAAGCCGGCCTTGATGAGGGCCGAGAGACCGCCGCACAACACCGCCTGTTCGCCGAAGAGGTCGGTCTCGCATTCGTCCTTGAAGGTGGTCTCGATGACGCCGGCGCGGGCACCGCCGATGCCGCGCGCCCAGGCCAAACCGATCTGGCGGGCCGCCCCGGTGGCATCCTGATGGATGGCCAGCAGGCACGGCACGCCGCCGCCCTTCTCGAACTCGCTGCGGAGCAGGTGGCCGGGGCCCTTGGGGGCGACCATGATGACGTTGACGTCCTTCGGAGGAACGATGGTCTTGAAGTGGATGTTAAAGCCGTGGGTGGCGCCGAGGGTCTGGCCGGCCTTGAGGTTGGGTGCGATGAACTTCTTGTAGACGGCCGGCTGGGCCTCGTCGGGAAGGGTCATTACGATGAGATCCGCCTGCCGTGTGGCCTCATCAGCGCCGATCGGCTTGAAACCGTATTCGACGGCCAGCTTGTAGTTGTTGGTGTTGGGAAGCTCGGCGACGACGACTTTCACGCCGCTGTCGCGGAGGTTGAGCGAGTGGGCGTGGCCCTGTGAGCCGAAGCCGAGCATGGCCACGGTCTTGCCCACCAGCGCGTCGCTCGGGGCGTCTTTTTCGTAATACATCTTCATTTCCGACATCGTTTGCTCCTGTCTGGGGGTTTTATAGGAAGGGGGGGATGCTACCGGAAGGGCCGGCGGCTGTCAAAATGCACTGGGTGTCCATGCACTGGGTGTCCGTGATCCGTGGCCAGTAGTCGGTAGCAGGGAGATCGTCACCGTTTGGGCTCACGCATCACCATGTGCCTACTTCTGACCACGGACTACGAACTTCCTGACGAGGACTCCACGCAATTCTTCTGGCAAAACCGCCGTGCGTTGGTATCCTCCCGGCAACTTGGCAAACTGCCTCCGGCGACGGCGGCGCCCGAACGGGGTCATCCAGCTTCAGCGGGTGGTCACATGCGCATCAGACGATTAGGTGCAGCGGCGATGTCGATGCTCTTCCTGGTTTCTTCGGCCTGTGCCGGCGACTACGGCGGCGCGGATTTTGCCCTGCGTTTCCCGGCGGCGCTGACGCGCTTCGCGGGATACGCCGACGTGGCGGCCTGCGGCAACGCCTCGGCCGGGAGCAAATGGGCGACTTCCATAAACCCCGCGGCGACGGACTGGCAACCCAGCGAGGGCAAGCTCAAGATCGACGCCACGCCCCAATTCTCGCTGCTGGATTTCGACGAGGGCACACAGATCTACGTGGCGAGCGAGTGCCTCGCCTGGCACAGCCCCGGCTTTGGCACGTTCATGCCGGCCGCCGCACAGGTCTGGTCCAATGAGGCGACGACGGCATTACAGTACGATTTCAAGTTCGACGCCGATGTTTACCAACTCCAGTGGGGAATCCGGCCGACCGAGAAGTGGGCGTTCGGCCTGAACTTCAGCTACACCGACTCGCATGTGAAGTTCCTCGCGTCGGATGTCCCCGTCGCGGAGACGGATGCCGAGTCGATCACCGGCCGGGCCGGGTTGCTCCATCAGTTCGCCAAACAGTGGCGACTGGGGGTCGTGGTCGACTACGGTCAATCGCGGAACGATAACTCGCAACTAGTCATGACGCCCAATGGTCCCAAGCCGGTGCAAGGTGACACAAGGACCGACCAGTTCAGCTTCCGGCCGGGCGTCTGCTGGGAGTACGTCAAGGATTCCTCCGTCTACATCGACTACCAGATGCTCCTGCTTTCCGACAGCGAGGCCGGCCATCTCGACCTGCACCGTTTCTCGGCCGGCATCGATCACGAACTGTTCAAAGGCATTTACGTGCGCGTTGGCGCCGTCGTGGATACGACCGGCCAGTTCGGCTGGACCTGCGGCGGCGGGATTTCGCCAGCGCCCTGGATGTCGATCGACCTGGCTTACCAGAACGACTTCTTCCCGGAGCTTGTCCCGGAACTCGGGCATTCGCAGACGTTCACGCTGTCGGCGAGCCTGGCGTTCTAGAACATCGCTGCGGTTTCGCGGTAGATCAAGCGGAGATAACACATGTCTAAGCAGACCACCCGTCGTTCGATGCTTGCCGCCGCCGGGGCGGCTGTCGCGCTGTTTCACGCCGTGCCACGCCACTGCCTGGGTGGGGCGAAGTTCGTCGCACCCAGCGAGAAACTCAATATCGCGGGGATCGGCGTCGGCGGCATGGGAGCAAGCAACCTGGCAAACCTCCGATCGGAGAACATCGTGGCGCTCTGCGATGTCGACTTCGACTACGCGGGCAAGACGGCCAAGCAGTATCCGAACGCCAAGACATACAAAGACTACCGCGTCATGCTGGAACAGCAGAAGGATATCGACGCGGTCGTCATCGCCACGCCGGATCACACGCACGCGGTCATCGCGGCGGCGGCCATGCGCGC
Source organism: Tepidisphaeraceae bacterium (assembly GCA_049514055.1). Classification (GTDB taxonomy): domain Bacteria; phylum Planctomycetota; class Phycisphaerae; order Tepidisphaerales; family Tepidisphaeraceae; genus JANYKD01. The sequence continues at coordinate 9,083 of JBEKVL010000186.1, forward strand.
GGGCAAGCATGTCTATTGCCAGAAGCCGCTGGCCCACAATGTCTACGAGTCGCGCATGCTGGGCGAGATCGCGAAGGACACGGGGGTCGCCACACAACTGGGGATCCAGGGGCATTCGACCGAATCCGTCCGGCAGATCTGCGAGTGGATCTGGGACGGGGCCATCGGCGAGGTGGCCGAAGTGGATGCGTTTTGCTCGCTGACCTACTACCCGTGGGGACACACCTGGTGGAGCAGCAAACTCGGCCGCAAGCCGACCGACACGCCGCCGGTGCCGCCGACGCTCGACTGGGACATCTGGCTCGGGCCGGCGCCCGTCCGGCCGTATCACCCGACGTATCACCCCGGCACCTGGCGGTCATGGTGGGATCCGGTCTTCTGGGCACTGAAACTGGGCATGCCCACGAGTGTCGAGGCCAGCAGCATCGACCTCAACGACGACACGCACCCGATCGCGGCCATCGTGATTTACCAGTTCCCGGCGCGCGGGAACCTGCCTCCGGTGAAGTTGACGTGGTACGACGGATTGCGCTGTCCGCGCCCGGCCGAGTTGGAAGATGGCCGGATGCTCGGCGACAAGGAAGGCGGCGCGGTCTTCAAGGGCACGAAGGGCAAGATCATGGGCGGCACCTACGGCAACGGGGCGCGGCTCATTCCCGAGGCGAAAATGCAGGAGTACAAGCGGCCGGCCCCGACGCTGCCGCGCGTGAAGGACACGCACGAGATGGACTGGGTCCGCGCCTGCAAAGGCGGCCCGGCCGCCGGGGCCAACTTCGAATACGCCGCGGCATTCAACGAAGTCTGCTGCCTGGGCAACGTGGCCAAGCGCGTCGATGGCCGGATTGACTACGACGCGGCCAGCATGAAGATCACCAACAACCCCGATGCGAACAAGTGGCTGACGCGGGAGTATCGGGCGGGGTGGAATTTGTAGGGTCCGCTTCAGCGGACGCGGTGCAGCGTCGAATCACGAATGCTGCCAATCAGGCATTTCCAGACATTGTCTTTGAGCTTTTGTTGTCTGTCTTATTATTCAAGAAAGAACAAGACAGACAACATGCTGGCAGCGTGATCGACATTGCGGGACCATTACGATGGTCTCGTTTAAGGCGACAGGTCAAACGTCAGGGTTCGTTGTCGTTGTTCCACAGGCGCTTCATGTTCGTGTATTGCGAAGCGGTCATCTTGGCAACGCCCGCGTCGGTGATTTCTTCGATGAGGAACCAGGCGACGTGGCCGTCGCAGAAGAGGACATTGGCCCCGTTGTTGTGGACGTTTCCCGGGTACTGATTGGGGTCGCGGGGATCGAGATTGAGGTGCCAGTCGGCGAACTGGCCGACATCGGCGATGGCGATCATCTCGGTGGATTTCTTGACGCGGGCCGCCTTGAGTTCGTGGTCGATGTTGCTGCTGGTGGGATCGTGGTAGCCCCAGTCGTTGTATCCGTAGTGAAACTTCGTGGTGAAGACGCTGAGGGTCTTCTCGCCGGGATCGTAGCCGTATCCGACATCGTCGGGCGTGGCGAAGCCGGCGCCGCTGCCCAAAACCAATTGCCAGCGGAAGGCCGGGTCCTGTGCCGGGCAGTTGAAGGCGTCGCGGCCGGCCTTCATGGACTTCCGCAGGCGGGTCGGCCAGCAGGCGATCGGATCGCCGCCGGATTTGCTCCATGCCTGTGCACCGGGGTAATACTTGGTGTCGTTGGTGTAGATCGCCAGTGCCTGCCCCATCATGCGCAGGTTGCTCTGGCAGGCGATCTTCTTGGCCTGCTGCTGTGCCTTGTTCAAGGCCGGCAGCAGCACTGAGATGAGCAGGGCGATGATGCCGATGACTACCAGAAGTTCGACCAGCGTGAAAGCCCGTTTCATTCGCATAAGAACTCCAGTCGGACGTGGCGGACGCCCACAGTGTGCCGCCGCCGGCAGGCAAAGTCAACTACGTTCCGGCCGGCTTGCGACGGGGGCAGGGTGATCGCATCTGGCCGCTGAAAGTGCCGCCAGTGCCCTTGCTGTCGGGAGAGCGGGGGGACGAACCTGCCGGTGAGGGCACCGGCAGCACCAAGTGCGACGGCCCTGGCCGCGGGGGCGTGGACGTGGATTCCGGCAACGGGCTGCTGCAGCCGCGATGGGTCATCGCGGCGGAGGAACCGCGATCGTCGATCGCGGCTACAAGTGGTTTGCGCGGAACGATGCCACACCCTGGCTCCGCCGCTCCGCTGTCCTGGTTCCACGTTGGCGAATGCTGCCCGGTGCATGCCGTCATTCTCGCGGGGCCGGTGGCCCGAAATGCGGCAGGTCGATCTTCATCAGTGGCGGGCGGTTGCGCAGCCCCGCGGCCTCGAGGTCGCAGGAGAACATGCGGTACATCAACTCGGCCGGAAGATGCTCGGGCACATCGTGGTAGTGCAGCGTGACGTTGAGGCAGGCGATGCGGTCGGAGATGGTGCAGACCGCGCGGAGGTCGTGGGAGACCAGGACGACCGTGAGGTCGAGTTCGCGCTTGAGGGCGAGCATGAACTCGATGAACTGCTGTTGTCCCGAGCGGTCGATGCCGGTGGTGGGTTCATCAAGCAGCAGCAATTTGGGGCGCGGGGCGAGCGCGCGGGCAATGAACGCGCGCTGCCGCTGGCCGCCGGAAACGGAGCCGATCGGCCGGCGGGCCATGTCGGCCAGCCCCATACGTTCGATGAGCCAGTCGACGAACTGGAGGTCGCCGGGGCTGTACGGACGGAACGGGCCGGTTTTCCCGCAGAGCCCGAGGCGGACGAGTTGGCGGATGGAGATGGGGAAATCCGTCGGCATGTTGAACGACTGCGGGAGGTAGCCGATGACGTCGCCTTTGCGGAGGGCGGCCGCCGGGGTCAGGCCGTCGATGCGGATCGAGCCGCGCGTGGGCGTGATGAGTCCCAGCATCAGGCGGATGAGCGTGGTCTTGCCGCCGGCATTGGGGCCGATGATTCCCAGGACGGTGGAGCGTTCGACGGGCAGGGTGATGTGCTTCAGGACCAACTGCTGGCCGTAGGCGAAGTCGAGGCTGTCGATGGTGACCAGTTGGGGCACGCGGGAGATTGTAAGAGCAGGCGTTTGCAAGAGGGAGAGGCGGCCGTACTATAAAGGGACGAATATTTGACGGTCCGATAATCCTTTTGTTGCCCATGCTGGTTGCAACAAGGGGGTGGGGCCGGAGATAATGCGCTGACGTACTGAAGGTGGAGTTCTATGTCAAGCAAACCCCGTAACCTCGCGGAAGAGAGACTTGGAGCGAGCGTCTCCAAGCCGGTCATGGTGGAAGTGCCTCGGCCGCCTGCGCCAGTGCCTGCGGCATCGAAAGGGCCGGCACGGCTGGCGACGACGCCAGATCCAGGCAAGGCGCCCTCGGCGTCTGCGGCTTCAGCGCCTGCGGCGGCCGCGCAGCAACCGGCGCCGCCGTCGCCCGGGACATCGCAGCAGCCCCTGCTGTTCGAGTGCGCCTGGGAGGTCTGCTGGCAACTGGGCGGCATCTACACGGTGCTGAAGACCAAGGCCCCGGCCATGCAACGGCGGTGGGACGACCGCTATTTTCTGGTCGGCCCATACAATCCGGCGACGGCCGCGGTCGAGTTCGAGGAGCGCCCGACCGAGGGGTGGATCCGCGCGACGCTGGACCGCCTGCGCGAGGCGGGCATGCCCGCGCATTACGGGCAGTGGCTGATCCCCGGAAGGCCCAAGGCGATCCTGCTCGACTACCGCGCCCGGTTCGGCAACCTGCACACGGACAAGTACCTGATGTGGAAGGACCACCACATTTCGACGGATGCGTCGGACGGCGAGGTCAACGAGGTCATTGCCTTCGGATTCGCCGTGACGGAGTTCTTCCGGATTCTCACCGAGGCACAGCCCGACCGGCCGGTGCTGGCGCATTTCCACGAATGGATGGGCGGGGTGGCGGTTCCGCGGATCGCGCATCTGAAGATCCCGGTGACGACGATTTTCACGACACACGCGAC
>JBEKVL010000187.1:0-9428 GCA_049514055.1 Tepidisphaeraceae bacterium
TTGAAGCTGCTGCACGCGCTCTGCTGGAAAAGCAACGGGACGCGATTGGCGAAGCGGATCACCCGGGCGGTGTCGTCGGCCGGCAGTTCGCCGCCGAAGGCGATGGCCGCCTCGATCTGGAACGGCCGCCCGCGGTACACGTCCGGCTCGCGCGAGCTGGCGGCGTAAAACTCCGCCTTCACGCCCTTGAGCATGCCGGCCAGCAACTGCCGCACGCCGATGGGCGCCAGGCAATCGGTCGGCGGAGGCGGAACCTTCGCCTCCTGGAATTCCTTGAATAATTTCTCGGCCAGCGGCGGGTCGATGTCCGAGCACTTGGTCCGGCTGTGGACGCCGATGGCGTCACAGAACTCGCCCGCCCGCTGGGCACTGATGCGGCAGAACTTTTCCTGCAGGAAGTTGTAGAGCGTCCCGGTCTTGTTGAACGCCTCGTAATCCTTGAGCATCTGCAACAGCGTGCCCAGTTCGATGCCCTTGGGATGAGGCTGGATCTCGCGCGTCTCGGGCGGAAGCTGGTCCGTCCCGCGCGGGAAGAGAATCACCCCGTCTTTTTCCACGGTGGTGATCGCCGGGTCCACGCCGTTGGGCGCCACCGGCGTGGTCGAATCATCCACCACGTCCCCCGGAACCGCTGCCGGTTTGAGCAGAAGTTGCTCGTCCTGCTCATCCGCGCTGACGCGCGTCGGCGGCACAAACATGATTCGCGCATGCGGATTCGCGATTGCCGTCAATTCCAGGAACTCATCGACGCTCGCCCGGCCCTTCTGATACCGCCCTTCCAGTTCGATGCTGACGCTGGTGCCGGTGATGTAGTCCTCGGGATTGAGGAACCCCGGATCGTGCGTCCCGGCGTTGAGCGTCTTGCACCGCTGCGGTGGAAAATCCTCCGTCTCCTCATCCACGGTCACTTCCGCCCGGTTGGTCTTGGTGTTCATCGCCAGTTCGACATGGTGGGCCGGCTTTTTGGCACTGGGGCGGGTGTGAATCACCAAGGGTTTACCGGTGGTGATCAGCCCGTACATGCCGGCCGCTGAGATGCCGATGCCCTGCTGACCGCGCGACATCTTCAGCCGGTGGAACTTGCTGCCGAACAACAACCGACCGAAGACATTCTCCACCTGGCGGCGGACGATGCCCGGGCCGTTGTCGATCACCGTCACCCGATAGCGAGACTGCTTGGCCGTCGCCGGCCGGTCGGGCTGCAAATCCTCAATGACGATTGTCACACAGGCCAGTATCCCGGCCTCTTCGCACGCGTCCAGCGAGTTGTCCACGGCCTCTTTCACCGTGGTCAGCAGCGCCTTGCGTGGATTATCAAAGCCCAGCAGGTGGCGGTTCTTGGCGAAGAACTCGCTGACAGAAATGTCCTTCTGCTTGGCGGCCATCGATTCCGCGGTTTCGCGGCGGGGGATTTCACGTTTCACGGGAATTATCTTAAGCACGGGCGGCGGCCCGGCCTCTTCCTCTTTGACAAGGGACATGAAAAGGGTCTCTTTCTTCTGCGGGGTAACTTGTGGAATACTCTGTGCTGTAGCTGTCTGTCCCATCCCTGGGTCCTCCTGCACGAGCCGATCCCCGAAGCGGGGAACGGGGGTATTCATACTCTATCGGCCGTCCGTGACGGATTTCTTCTGTATCTCGGCGGCACATCTGGTATTCGGCCGGTCGCCGGGCTCAACCAATGGGGCCGCGGGCGACGACACCGGGAACATACCAGAAACCGGGGCCGGATGGGAAGGGCGCGACAGGCGGCGCGAACGGGGCCGACGAGCCTGCAACCGCTCAGAGTACGTGGTTTGGTCTTCATGGGTCGCCCGATTCCGATTATGATCCGTCCAATCCCCATGACGGGATTCACCGGATCTGGGTGTCGGCACGGAGACAGTTTCCGCTGCAGGCCGATATGCCCTCGCCACCGACGGACGGAAAGACCATGACCATCAAGCCCGGACCACTCGTCTCGATCTCGCTGCTCATCCTGGCCAGCGCCGCCGCCCTGGCAGCCCAGCCGGTGGCACCCGCGACACCCGCGACCCAGGCGGTGCCCCAGACACAGCCCATAACCCGGCGTACGCCGCCAACCCAGCCGACGAGTCCGGCTGAAGGCATGACTGCGGAGCGCGTTGCCGAGAGGCTCGCAGTCGCCAACACCGAACTCGCCAGCATCCCCCCCGACGCGGCCGAAAACAGTCCGGACGCCCAGCGCCGCGCGGTCCTGGCGAAACGCGTCGCGCTGCTCAAGGAATATGCCGCCCTGCTCGCCACGGCCGACCAGCAGGCAACCGCCCTGGCGGGTGCTGCCGGACGGGTCAGACTTGCCCAGCAACAGCTTGCCGAGTTTGCCCAGTCGGCACCCGCGACGCTGCCCTCTCCCACGCAGGGCAGCCTCGAGGCTCTCAAGACCACCGTTATCCAGCAACGGGACCGCATCGCCTCGCTCCGCTCGGGCGCTGCTTTCCGCCGGGCGCGTCTGGACAAGATTCCAGTGCTCATCGCCGAGGCCAGCGCCCGTGCCGACGATGCCGACAAGCGCCTCGCCGGCCTCGCCGACGATCTGTCGGCGGCCGCCGATGCCGCGGCCCGCAAGATCATCGAGATCAAGACCGAGAACGCGCGCCTGGACCACTATGTCGCGCTCAAGTCTGCTGCGTCCCTGCTGGCCGACGCGGACGTCTCCAGGGCCACCGAATCCGCCCGCAGCGCGGAGCTCGAACTGGCCGAGAAACAACTCGAACGCCTCGAACAGCAGTTAGCCGTCTACGGCCAGGCCCGGCAGGACCAGCTCGTCCGCGAGCAGCAGCAGAAGAAGGACGAACTGGCCCGCAAGCAGCAGGAAGCCGCCTCCGCCCAGAACCCGGCCGATCGTTTCATCGCCCGCTGGGAAACAGCGATCGCCCTTTCCGAGAAGGACCAGAGCGATCTCAATAGCCTCGAACTGGAGCTCAAGACCGAGGTTGACGAGCAGGAAAAACGCCTCGCCGGCGAGAAGGACGAGTTCGCACGCCTGCAGGAGTTCCTCAAGCTCGCCGGCACATTCGAGCGGACTTCCGACCGCATCAAGCAGTCCCTGCAGATGGCCAGGCAGCGACGCGTGCTCATCAACAAGGCCATGCGCGACGGTTCCTCGGCGCGGATCGACGAGTACCGTACCCGCCGCTTCGACCTCGAGGACACGCTGGTCGCCCTCAACGACCGCTTCAAGTCCGAACGTGGCGCGGTCCTCGCCCAACTGCCCGATCTGGAAAAGCCCCTGTTCACCGCCCGGACGGCCGGCCTGCTCGACAAGGCCCGCAGTGCCTTACGCCGCGAGAAAGACCTCACGGCCGAGGCCATCGGATACTGGAACCAGCTCCAGACCCTCTATCTGGGCCGGCTCAGCAAGCAGGACCAGATGGAACGCTTCATCCGGGCCAACGCTTTCTGGCTCCGCGACGCCAAACCGCTGGGGCTGGACATGACCGGTTCGCTCTGGGATGAATGCAAGCGGCTGGCCGACTGGGCCCGCGACCTGATCACCGACACTGTCCTGCAGCGCCTGATCCGTTCCGCCCGTTCGGTCTGGGGTGTTCTCTCGGGACTGCTGCTGTTTCCCATCCTGCCGATCATCCTGGTGGCCATGCGGCAACGACTGCGCCGGTTCGTTGCCAGCCGCAACCATGTCACCGACGACATCGCGCGGACCCTGGCCGAGCGTCTATCCACCATCGGCGTCGCCGTGGTCAGCGCGGCACTGCTGCCGGTTTACTGGTATGTCGCCGCCCAGTTGCTTTCCGCCACTGACCTCACGGTGCCGGCCCAGGTGATCGAGTTCCTTTCCTTCTTCCTGTTCTTCTGGCTGCTGGCCCGGGCTTTCTTCGGCCGCGGCAGCACGACCCACGTGCAACTGGGAATTCCCCGCGACGCGGCCACGTCGCTCTATACGTCAATGCGCCTGGTGCTCCTGGGCTGCGCGATGTTCCTGATCCCGACGGTGGTCCTCCGCCGTCCGCCCTTCGAGTTCGAAACACTGCCGCGCATTCTGGACACGCTGTCCCAGTGCAGCGTGGGACTGGCCATCCTCTGGCTCATCCGGCCGCGCTCCGCCTTCATGCGGCACGCCCTGGCCGCCGGCGAGAGCAACTTCATCACCCGCCGCCGGGGCATCATCGGCCTGTTCATCAGCCTGCTGATCGCGACCATCATCGGGCTGGACATGGCCGGCTACCGCTACGGCTCCTGGAGCCTGGCCACCAGCTTTATCAAGTCGATCGTCGCGCTCATCGTCCTGGTTCCGATCTACACGGGCACCCGCGCCACCATCGAGGCCCTCGCCCGTCGCGGCCGTGTGGCCGTCGGCCCCGCCAACCCGGAGGAGACTCCGGACAACCACGCCAGGATCGAACGGCGGATCAAGCGGGTCGTCCGCTTCACCTTCGTGGCCGTCACCTTGTATCTGCTGGCCGGCTTCTGGGGCATGGACGCGCAGACGTTCAAGGCACTGGACGACGTTCATGTCCGCACCATCAGCGGCAGCGGCGACAACGAAGAGTTCCTTTCCGCGGCCGACCTCCTGCGCTGTCTTTTCTATTTCGCCGGCACCTTCTGGACGCTCTGGGCGCTGCCGGGGATCTATGAACTGGCCGTGTTTCCGCGTCTGCGGCTCGACCAGGGCCTGAAGTACGCCATCCTGACCATCTCCCGCTACGCCGTCTTCACCGTGGGCATTGTGCTCGCCCTCTCCGCCATCCACCTCGACCTCACGCGTCTGGGCTGGCTGGTCGCCGCCATCGGCGTGGGGTTGGGATTCGGCCTGCAGGAGATCGTCTCCAACTTTGTCTGCGGCATCATCCTGCTAGTGGAACGCCCCGTGCAGGTTGGCGACATCGTCACCGTCAGTGGCATGTCCGGCACCGTAACCCGCATCAACATCCGCGCCACCACCATCCTCAACTTCGACCGTCAGGAAGTGATCCTCCCCAACCGCAACCTCATCACCACCGAGGTCACCAACTGGACCCGCGGCGACACCATCAACCGAACCGTCATCAGCATCGGCGTGGCCTACGGCAGCGACATCGAACTGGTCACCCGCCTGCTCGCCGAGATTGCCCAGCGCGAGTCCGACGTCCTGAAGGATCCGCCGCCGTCGGTCATCTTCGTGAAACACGGCGAAAGCTCCCTCGACTTCGAGCTCCGCGTCTTCATCCCCTCGCCCCAGGTCAAGTCCGCCATCCACGACCGCCTCAACAAAGCCATCAACCGCGAGTTCGCCACGCACAAGATCGAGATGCCCTTCCCCCAGCGCGACATCCACATCCGTTCCAGTGAGGTTGACCTGATCGTTCCCCGTCCCAGCCGCGACGGCAAGCCGACGTAGGATTATTGCAGGGAATCCGAGAACCACCTTCTGTCGCGTGAACCTTTTGGAGCCCCCGCGCACTGAACGTGGATGACTTCCTGTACTGAAAGGTGGATCACGATGCGAGCGATATCGGCGTCACTCGTCGCTATTTGTCTGTCATTAGGTGGTTGTCAGCCGATGAGCGTCCTCTGGGTTGACCGATCCGACTGTCTGTTGGCGGAATCGTCTGGAGCGAAGCGGCTCCATGTGGCTAAAATAGCCATCGACAATTCATTCTTCATCTTCCAGGCTCCATATCTACAATATCGAACACTCCTTGCGGAGGACATCCCGCAGAATCCCTTTTCGGACGATGCGCGGCGAATGGTCGCAAACGCGACCAAAGAGCGGGATCTGGACCGGATCCGGCGAGCGGCGGATTCCATAACCAGAAACGCGCGCCCCGCTCAAATCCGCTGGATTGTCTCGACGCAGCCATTGGCGGTGGCCATGGGGCGCGATATCCGCGATGAAGTACTGCGACAAATGGGAGTGGATATCGGGCGTTTGGACCAGGCAAGAGTATCCGACTTTCTCAGGTTCTGGCTCGGGCCGGGATTGGTCACGGAGGCTGCACTGAACGAGCCGGTGGAGTCCGTCGCGATGCCGCGAGACGACTGGACGGGCGATCCGGAAGTCGAAGAGGCGAAAGCGGTGACTGTTCGCCTGCGACCGGGGATGACGATCGGCCAGTTGATCCGCGAATGGCCTCCGAAGCCTCATGAATAAAGCCGGTTCTTCGTTCGCCTCTTTGGGGCCAATACCGCACCCGCCGAAGACGTCGTGCATCCTCACCCGTCTTTACTGCTGACCACGGACTACGGGTCTGCCCGTTCTTTTTGGCAAAATGCGTATTTGTAGCCGCGATCGTTGATCGCGGTCCTGGCCGCGATCAACGATCGCGGCTACAGGAGGCAATTGCCAAAATTTCCGGGCACACCCCGGACTACTGACTCCGCGAAGCGGTAGTGACTCCTGCCTTCCCTGCTGCTAAACTTCCCGGCTCCACTATTTACGGAGACCGAAAACCATGGCCATCAGCGACATGATCAAGAAAGGCGCCATTCGCGCCCCGCACCGTTCCCTCCTCCGCGCCACCGGCGTCATTCAATCGGATGCCGACTTCGATAAGCCCTTCATCGCTGTTTGCAATTCCTTTGTCCAGATCATTCCCGGGCACGCCCATCTCGACGTCGTCGGCCGCAAGGTCCGCGAGGCCGTCCGCGCCGCCGGCGGCATCCCGTTTGAGTTCAACACCATCGGCGTCGACGACGGCATCGCCATGGGCCACGGCGGCATGAAATACTCCCTGGCCTCGCGCGAACTCATCGCCGACTGCGTCGAAACCATGCTCCGCGCCCACTGTTTCGACGGCATGGTCTGCATCCCCAACTGCGACAAGATCGTGCCGGGCATGATGATGGCCGCCGCGCGCGTCAATATCCCCACGGTGTTTGTTTCCGGCGGGCCGATGAAGGCCGGCAAACTCCCCTCCACCGGCAAGGCCATCGACCTCGCCACGGTCTTTGAAGGCGTCGGCGCCCAGGCGGCCGGCAAGATGACCCTCGCCCAGCTCACCGAAATCGAAGAGAACGCCTGCCCCACCTGCGGCTCATGCTCGGGCATGTTCACGGCCAACTCCATGAACTGCCTCTGCGAAGCCCTGGGTCTGGCCCTGCCCGGCAACGGCTCGATCCTTGCCACCGACCCCGGCCGCGACCGTCTCTTCCAACAGGCCGGCCACGCCATCATCGAACTCGTCAAGCGCAACATCTGCCCGCGCGATATCCTCACCCACGCCGCCTTCGAGAACGCCTTCGCCCTGGATATGGCCATGGGCGGATCGACCAACACGGTCCTGCACACGCTCGCCGTCGCCATCGAAGCCGGCCAGCCGTTTGATCTCAAGCACCTCAACGAAGTGGCCGCCCGCGTGCCGCATGTCTGCAAGGTTGCCCCCTCGGGCGTTCACCACATGGAAGACGTCGACCGCGCCGGCGGCATCTCCGCCATCCTCAAGAGCATCAGCAAGAAGCCCGGCACGTTGAATCTCGGCTGCATCACCGTCACCGGTAAGACGCTCGGCGAGAACATCGCCACCGCCGAGGTGAAGGATTCTGACGTCATCCGCTCCGTCGAGACCGCCTATTCGCAGACCGGCGGCCTGGCCATCCTCTTCGGCAACCTCGCCCCCGGCGGCTCGGTCATCAAAGCCGCCGGTGTCACGCCCAACATGATGAAGTTCAAAGGCCCCGCGATCATCTTCGAGTCCCAGGATGAGGCCTACGAAGGCATCCTCGCGGGCAAGGTCAAACCCGGCCACGTCGTCGTCATCCGCTACGAAGGCCCGCGCGGCGGCCCCGGTATGCAGGAGATGCTCGCCCCCACCAGCGCCATCGCCGGCCAGGGGCTCGGCGAATCCGTTGCCCTCATCACCGACGGCCGATTCAGCGGCGCCACCAAGGGCGGCTCCATCGGCCACGTCTCCCCCGAAGCCGCCGCCGGCGGCCCCATCGGCCTCGTGCACGAAGGCGACATCATCGAAATCGACATCCCCGCCCGGAGTCTGAGACTCAACGTCTCCGACGCCGAACTGGCCAAGCGTAAAGCCGCCTGGAAGTGCCCGCCGCCGAAGATCGACTATGGCTACCTGGCGCGCTATGCGAGCCAGGTGACCAGCGCGGATACCGGCGCGGTGCTGAAGACACCGGAGTTGTAGGTTAAACTGGCTGGCCATTGTTTCATCACGAGTAACGCCCCATGAAGCTTGAGTATCGACAATGCTAGAGGCGGCCGATGAGCCCGGTTGTTATGAGTTCCCTTCCAAGTTCGATTACCTCGCACTGGAGACGCGGGCGAAAGATGTGTAGGCTCGCATATCGCAAGAACTGCGCGAACCCACCGGGTTCGAGGGGGCGCAGTATAATCAGGACGCCAGTTTCAGTATTGAGATCATTCTTGAAGCACGCGTTGTCGTAAAAGACAAATGCCGGTATGAACCTTCGATTCGCTTCAGTAACTTTGATGATCTCGTCACTACGTGCTGGCGTGAACTGGTGCCTGATGCCTTGCCATCTCCCACGCCCAACTCCCTCGCAACGGGGCGAGCCCGAGCGCGCCATTCCGTACCGGTGGGTCACGGACCCACCCTACCCTGCTACTGTCTTCGTGTAACTTCGTGTATCTTCGTGGGCAATCCTACTTCCCCTCATCCAGTTTCTCCCGGATCGCCGCCACCAGCTTGATTTCCATCTGGGCGTCACGGCGGAGGGCGTACCAGTACACGGTTATCTGGCCGGCGCTGTCGATGGTGCCTGTGTTGCTGGTGTTCGGGTTGTTGTAGTTGTTGCTGCTGGCGTCGGCAAGGTATTTCGGATCGACCCTGGATTCCCGCTCGACGACCACCTTCGGGGCCACGGTGTAGGAGCCATCGAGGTTCTGGGTGAACTGGAAGTAGATCGTGCGGCGGATGCCGCCGAGCGAGGCCTCTTCCACGTCGCGATTGGTCGGGGCGTCCTTGCGCCAGGGCTCGAACCACTGCTTGCTGATCATCGGCTGGGTCGTCAGCAGGCCGTGGCGATAGTCGCGGCGGTCGATCTTCAACAGATAGCCGTAGGCCACGGCTTCGCAACTATCCCAGAGCTTCTGGAACTCCTTGAAACTCGTTTCGGAGGTGGCCGGCTGATTCAGCCAGTACGTGGAGGTGGCCAGTTGCGGGTCGATGTCCGTGGCGGACGGCCGGGTCGTCGTCGGCATGATCGTCTTGGGCTTGTCGTCGCTCTTGCCGCCGCAGCCGACAAGCAGCGAGCCGGCCAGAGTCACGGCGAGGAGCGACGTGAGCCATCCACTTCGTGCTGGAGTCTGCCCCGAGTAGTCGAAGGGACTGCCTTCGCGCTTCATTGCCTTGGCTGCCTTCATGCGTTCTCCAATTTCGTGTTCCGCGTATGATAGAGGCAGTTCGGGGAGAACCCAAATCCGCCCTCACCGGTATTGCCCCTGCGCGGCCGCCCACCACGCCTTCCACTCAGCGACCGTCTTCTCCTTTTCC
>JBEKVL010000188.1:0-9416 GCA_049514055.1 Tepidisphaeraceae bacterium
ACGCGCTGCGCCAGGCACTATTTGTCTTCGGCGACGCGCGACAACGCCCGCATCGCCGCTGTTTGTTATTCTGCCCTCGGCCTCCGACCAACTCAGCCCAAGGTGCCGGACAGTATTGCCGTCGCGGCCGTGGGCGGGCTGCTCAGCGGCTTCATCGTATATACCTGGGCTCCGGAAGCGGAAGGGCATGGAACCGATGCCGCAATCAAAGCCTATCACTACGACGCCGGCCGGATCCGCCCGCGGGTGCCATTGATCAAGCTGATCACCAGCGCGCTGACCTTGGGCACGGGTGGCTCAGGTGGCAGGGAAGGACCAATCGCCCAGATTGGCGCTGGCTTCGGGTCATTTATCGGTGGCCTTCTGCGTCTGCGTGCTTCGGAAAGGCGCGTCCTCATGGCCGCCGGCATGGGCGCAGGCATCGCCGCCATTTTCAAGTCGCCACTGGCTGGAGCCCTGTTCGCGGCGGAGGTGCTGTATCGATCTCCGGATTTCGAATCGGATGTGATCATTCCGGCCGGCCTGGCCAGTGTCACGGCTTATTGCACCTTCGGCTTAGTATTTGGCTGGGAACAGTTGTTTACGATACCGGCGTCCTCGCTCGGCCTGCTGACCTTCAACAACGCCTGGCACTTGATTCCGTACACGGCTCTGGCTGTCTTCATGGTCATTATGGCCATGATCTATACGCGAAGTTTCTACGGATTGACCCATCTGTTGCATCGGCTGCCGGTACGGCCGCACTTTCGACCGATGATCGGCGCAACCCTGACGGCATTGCTCGGCGTCGGGCTCTACTACGTCATGGGAAGGAATCAGCAGGTGTTGTCAGTCATGTCGTTTGGCTACGGGATCCTGCAAAACGCTTTGACGATGAATCCGGCTCTGGACGGGAGCTTATCATTCGCGGCGATCCTGCTGGCCGTCGCGGTGGGCAAAATCCTGACGACCGGGTTGACCATCGGTAGCGGCGGCTCGGGCGGGATCTTCGGCCCGTCGATGGTCATTGGCGGGTGTGCCGGCGGAGCGATGGGGATTCTCATCCATCATTTCTGGCCGGCCATGGCACCTCATCCCGCGAGCTATGCGATTATCGGGATGGCAGGATTCTTTGCGGCCGCGGCCAAGACGCCATTCTCGACGCTGGTGATCGTCAGCGAGATGACCGGCGGCTACGGCCTGCTGCTGCCCACTCTGTGGGTCTGCACTCTGGCGTTTCTGCTTTCGGACGAGCAGTCGATCTACACATCGCAGGTTGCCAGCCCGGCGATGTCGCCGGCTCATAAGGGCGATTACGTTCGCGCTGTCCTGGCGGGGCTTGACGTGCGCCAGTTCATGATTCCGGTGGAATCAGTACCGACGTTAGCGCCAAACGATTTGTTGTCGACGGTCCTGACCCGGCTGGCGGATAGCGATTACCAGGCGCTGCCCGTAGCCAATGGCAAGGGTCGTCTCCTCGGAGTTGTGAGCCTGGAGGAAGTGCATCCCGCATCCCGGGCACCTCAACTCGATGCCTTCGTCGTGGCATATGACCTGATGCGGACGGAGGTGAATCCACTTCATCCGGAAGATCCACTGGACCGCGCGGCCGAACTGTTCGCCGAGAACAACCTGGAAGCGCTGCCGGTGGTCAGCGGTGCTGATTCATGCCTCGTCGGCATGGTACGTCGGTCGGATATCGCCAAGACTTATCTGAGGCATGTGCATGGCGCTGCGGCCGTGATCGCGGGAGATAACCGAGCAGCCGATACAAGCAAGGCCGCTGATATCGGTGCAATCGCCGAGGCTGAATATCCTTGAGGTAGTTGTATCCGGATTCACTGGCGCAATAATCAGTGAGGTGTCGCATGGCACTTGAAATGGCCGAAAATGCTGAAGGGCGGATGCTGATAGTACACGCCACGGGGACGCTCACCAAAGACGATTACGGGCGGTTGGTCCCTGAGGTGGAACGCCTCATTGAGCAACACGGCAACAACTGCTGATCGGGAGCACTTGCGCAACAGTCGCCCGCAAGTGTCGCCGCCCCGTATTGCTCGTGCCGCATGAGTCACGAAGACATTGAGCGAAGCCAAATGACGTAGGACTCGGTCCAGGTCTAATCAAGTGGTATGACAAAACACAAACCGGCCTTTGCCTTGTGCCGATAAGACGACTGATTGGCATGTTTTGGCTCAGTGAACCGCAGTGGGTAGCGTATGCGAATTCTTCACATCATTGGCGTCCTCGATCCAGCGCGGGGCGGCCCACCACGGGTCGCCGTACGCCTGGCTGCGGCACAGGCGGCCCTGGGGCACGAGACACACTTGCTGAGTTATGTGGCGGAAGGCACTTCCGACTGGCTGGCCGAACAGATCGCATCCGTACCCGCCTTCGACCGCGTCGCCATCCATCGCCTGGATCCGCCTTCTCCACTGGAGTTGTTGACCGCAGGCCGGGCAACGCGGATTCTTGGTCCTTTGATCCATCAAATGGATTGGATCCACATCCACGGGATTTGGGAGCGACTGTTGATAGTTGCTGCGAATACCGCGTTCGCAGCCCGGGTGCCTTATTGCGTTCGTCCGGCCGGGATGCTCGATTCGTGGAGCCTGATGCAGAAGAAGTGGAAGAAGGGGATCGCTCTGGCGTTTGGCTATCGGAGATCGCTGGAGCGAGCAGCCTTTTTTCACACTCTCACCCATGTTGAGGCCGATTTCAGAACGCGATTACAGCTCACGCCGCCCTGTGAGCACATTCCCAACGGTGTCTGCCTTGAGGAGATCGATCCGTTGCCTCCCGCAGGTAGCTTTCGGGCCAGGCACGAGCGACTTGGCGACCGCCGCTTCATCCTCTTCATCGCCAGGCTACACCATAAGAAAGGGCTCGATCTACTGGCCGAGGCCTTTCGTATTGTCGCCGCCAGAGAGCCAGAGGTCGATCTGGTCGTCGCCGGACCCGACGGCGGCGAGAAGGAATCATTCGAAAAAGCCATAGCCGGAGCGGGGTTGTCCCACCGCGTCCATCTTGCAGGCCCGATCTATATGCGGGAGAAGATTGCCGCGATCCGGGATAGCGACTGTTTCTGCCTGCCCAGTCGGGAAGAAGGCTTCAGCGTTGCCGTACTCGAAGCGCTGGCCGTGGGCGTTCCAGTTGTCATCTCCGAGCACTGCAACTTCGAAGACGTCCAGCGCCGGGGTGCTGGGTTCGTTGTCCGCCTCGATGCCGACGAACTCGCGGCCGGCTTGCTTGCGGTGCTCGCGGATCGTACCAATCGGGACGTCATGGGCGCCGCCGGCAGAGCACTGATTGTTGAACAGTACACCTGGCCACGGGTGGCCGCCGCCACGATCGCCGCATACGAGAGATATCTCGCCTCCTGAATCCGTCGTCAAGCAAGTTCGGGCATCAAAATTGCTCCAGTATTGACGGTGACACCATTTCCAAAAGACCACGACAGCGCCTGGGAATCATGGAGGAGATTGCCCGGGCACTGTTGTTGTCGGTCTACGACCGTCACCAAGATCTCGCCGTGATCTTTGGGATCAACGGGCTGCTTGATTCGCCTGGACATGTTCCGGCTGCGACAGAGCGGTGTGAATGCCGCCTCAGCGTGCGGGGCTATCCGAACGCGACACCTACTGAATAGAGTCCGTCCTTGAGACCCGTGCAGCTTGCCACCACGCACAGAATCGACCGCATGGTGTCCTGCCCGTCCTGGCATTTGGCCAGCTTCACGATGAACTGTTCGCCGAGGTTGAACCGTTCACGCGAGATAATCCCCATGCCGCTGCCGGAGATGTCTTTAAGACAGACGCGTCGCGGTGCTCCACACACACCCTCGGCAACAGGGAAAACCAGGATCGGATAACGAAGTCCGACGCGGCCGCCCACCCGCCGGTCGGTGGTTTTCACGCCCAAAGTGCGAAGCTCCGCGCGGATCTGGTTGAACTGGTCGTATGTGATCACGTCCGATTACGCAGTGCTGTACGACTGCGCTTCTCCTATAACGATGCTCTTCGAGAGAAAAGGGAGGCGGCTTTAACAGGTGAACGAACTCGCGGGAACCGGTGCTACGAACGGGCGAGCGGATGACGCATCCAGAAGTTGGGCTCGTCGTAGACGCCCTGGCCAGTTTCGCGGTCGATGCGCACGGGTACGAGTGCGCCGGGAACGACATAGTCGCCGCTGTCGGGGAACTTCATTTGCGTCCAGGACTCCCATTCGGGCACGGATCCGACAATCACCATGGACCGATAAGCCACGGCCAGCGGGCGGGCCCCGATCTTCCAGTGCGAGCGGATCCATGGATCAAAGGGCAGGCCGTCGGGGCCGGTCCAGGCGACGTATCGCCCGATCGGCGTGAGTGGATATCGGTCCTTCATGCTCGGCCGGACGGGCGCGAGAAGACAGTCCAATTCGTGTTTGGCAGCGAGTTTCTTCATCTCCAGCAGGACAGTGGTGGCGAGGCCCCGGCCGCGATGCTCGGGACGGACGGCCATCGACAGGGCCGAGAGCGTCGTTGGCCGGATCCGCTGGCGAAGTGCGTCGAAGCCGCGGAGCAGCGTGCCTGCCCAGCCTCGCGGTAATCCCGGGACGGTGCCGTCCCAGATGAACGGGATAGTGTGGCCGGCGGCGATCAGGGTCCCGGTATCATCGAGCACGACGATCTGAAACCGGGAGAACTGCTCAAGCAAGGGGAACCAGAGGCTGCCCGACTCGTCCGGCGTGTGGCCGTAAAATACGAAGCGGGGCCAGGTGAGTTCGTGGAGGCGGTCCACTTCATGCGTGAGATCCGGCCGCTGGTCGAGCGTGGTGATGGTCAAAGGCATAGTCTACCCCATTGAGGATCGGGCGGGTAACCGGGAACTGCCACGATCAACAATTGTGGCTACAGGCCGGCCGAGGGTGAATTTGACGTTGTGCTGGTTGGAGTCCGAGTGGGGGGGCTCGATACCCACACGGAACAACACATTACCGTAGTCCAGTCTCATGACCTAATCCTACCACATCAGGCAATCACATTGCTGAATTGAGGTGGCGTCAGCGTCAATCGCTTACGCCAAGCGGGTTGTCCGACCGTACGGAGGGAACGACGTCATACGATCCCGTTGCCGGACGGCTTCGTGACCTCGGCCTGTTTCATACGCCGCACGAGTTCGGTCGCGTTCCGATCGGGGAGGATCAGCGCCAGCCCGACCGGCAGTGCTGACGCCGGCTGTCGCCGGCGAAATCCTCCCAGACGACTGGCTCGACCACGTCGATAAGGCCTATCTCATCCATCACCTTCGGGGCACCGCCGGTCGCATCGGCGAAACTGCACGGCGCGCCGGCATCCAACCGCGGGCCTTGTTCGAGAAGATGCGACGGTACGGGATCAGAAAAGAGGATTTTCGGCGCTTTCCGTGATCTCCTCGAACTTTGTATCCTTCTTGCCGCCCAGGTCGATGCCTTGCTCCCGCACGACTGTCTCGAAGACGTGCAGCCGAGGGTCGCCGCCCACCCTCACTATTATCCGTCTGGCGGCCTGGTCATAGTTGAACTCGCTCCACGGCCGGCCGTCGCGCAGGATTTTTTTCGGCTCGGCGGCCAGGGGTGCCGCCCAACTTCCGTCCGGCTGGCGCTGCCAACCCTCGATGAGGTCGGCCCCGCTGATCGTCACTTTCTCACCCTTCATGGCGCGAACCGTCACGCCGTCATGTTTCGGGGCCAGAACCTCGCGATAGACTCCGCCCCGCAGGACGATGGTCTCTCCGGGCTGGGCGATCGCGTACGCCTTCGCCAGGCTCGCCAGCGGCACGCCCGGATAGCCCCACGCCGGCTCATCCGTGGCCGCTGGGTGACGGGGATCGACGTAATACACGTTTGGGTACTCCAGGGCGCCGATGGTCACCCCGCCCTTGCCCGCCCCGATCGCCGGGCTGCCCTTCCGCAAGCGGAAATTCCGCTGGTCCGCGTCCACAAGCATGGGGTTCTTGTTGTTGATGTTCGTGTCCCCCGCGAGCGGCCAATCCCTGGTCTTGAGGAACGTCAGATTGTACTCGATCACGGGTTTGGCCGGCGTGAAGTCCTTGTCGCCATCGATGACCGCCCGATCGGAGTCGTGGAAGATGTTGTTGCGGATCTGCCCGTTGGTTGATTCCTTGTCCCGCAGCCCCACCCCGCACCAGGCGATGCCGGAGAAGGTGTTGTTCTCAATCGTCACGTCGGGCGCTTTGATGATGTCCAGCCCCCACGCTCCTTTGTAATTCGGCTGGTTGGAGGAGTAGATGTTGTGCCGCCAGACCCAGTTCCGCACACTGCCATTCGCCCCGCCCTCGACCATTGCTCCCTGGCCCCAGTCGAAGCAGGTGTTGGACTCGAAGAGCAGGTCCTGCGCCACCGAATAAAACGTCTGGATGACGTCAACGTGGGCGGTCTTGCTCTCCAAGGGGCTGATCGTCCCATGGTAATAGTTGTACCGGCACACGCACCCCTTGCCGAAGAACCGCGAGTAGTCGGCGTCGGCGTTCCCGCCGGGCGTGGAGTACATGAACTGCCGGGCCACCTCGTTGTTCTCCACCAACCAGTCATCGCCCAGCAGCAGGAAGCCGTATTCACAGTGATAGACATGGTTGTAGGCAATCCGGTTGAACCTGGTCGTCTTGCTGCCGGCTCCCGTGACCCCGTTCATCATGTGGTGGATGTAGTTGTCCAACACCTCGCAATGGGTGGCCCCAAGCAGCACCGCGACGGCCGGCTTGTCGGCCGTGATCTCGAAGCCCGCCACGCGGACAAAACTTCCCTGGAGATCGAACCCGTTCACGATGGCCGACCGCCGCGGCATGGCCTGGAAGGTGATCGACTGCCCTTCGGCGCCGCCGGTCTTGAGCGTGACCCGTTCGGCATATTTACCCGCCATGACGCAGACGGTGTCGCCCGGCTTGGCCGCGTCGGCGGCACGCTGCACGGTTTTGAAGGGCTTGTCCTCGGTTCCCGGATTGGTGTCGGCCGCGCCGGGGGCCGCCTGGTCAACCACGTACGTGGCCGCGCAAACAGGACCGGCCGTGCCAGCCAACACAACCACGCACGTCAGCATGCGGCGTGCGACTGAAACGATGTGTTCTCGTGTGACCATGCATGTCTTCCATGTTCTCCGATGGATATCGCAACGCCGGCCCCTATTTCTTCCGTTGCTTGTCCACGGCGTTTCGGTAGTAGCTGTCGTCGTGCTTCTGCTTCCAGCCGTCGGTCGGCGCGGAACTCAGCGGGCGGTACTTGTTCCATAGCTGCTTGATCCAGGGCCGGTCGGCATAGCCCTCGTGGAACCAGTCCTTGCTGTCGTCAAGGTAGGGATCCTTGTCATAGGGCGGCTTGCAATACTTGGCGATCTCAATGCGGAACGGCTTGTCATCCTCGAACATCCAGCGATCGACGTAGTCAGGATCTGTGCGTTCGCCTGCGCATAGTTCGGCATGCTCTGTTGCGGCACATCGAAGGAGAAGAAGCCGGCATCGCACCACGGCCGCTGGATGAGATCGGCGAATTGTTCCGGATCCGGCGCGTCGGCGGGTCGATCGAAGTGCGGCAGCAGGTCACGATTGAGATCGCGAGCCAAGTATATTCTTGGGTCATGGCCGCTGTAGCCCGGGCGAAAGGCGTCGGGTGGCAGTGGATCGGCGATGCAGGTGAGTACGGCGACGACCTTGACGGGGCTGTCGTCGCCTTCGCCACGTACCGTGCCGCCATGATACTTGTAGGTGACCTTCTCGCCCTTCTTGAGGCTGATGCTGGAGGCGAGGCTGTCGCCGGGTTTCATGGCGATGGGCAGAACGGCGCGGGGTTCGGGGCGATAGTAGTTGATGACGCCAGAGTCCCAAGCCAGCTCTTGCCGGGCGGGCGCGTTGAGCATGGAAC
This sequence comes from Tepidisphaeraceae bacterium, assembly GCA_049514055.1. Taxonomy (GTDB): domain Bacteria; phylum Planctomycetota; class Phycisphaerae; order Tepidisphaerales; family Tepidisphaeraceae; genus JANYKD01. The sequence continues at coordinate 7,876 of JBEKVL010000188.1, forward strand.
CGTTGCGGCAGCGCTGGTCCACCGGGATGTTCTTTTCGCGGCCGTCGAGTTCCCCGTTGGCCACCTCGTTGCCGTAGCGCGGGGCTGGGTCAATCTTGACGACGGTGACGGGGCCGACGACGTAGACATCGCCATTGATGAACTGCCCGACGCGGGCCGGTTTCTCGAAGGTCCAGGTGATGCCGTATTCGCTGACGTTCTCCTTGAGCGGAAGGGCGTCGAGCTGGGGCGTGGCCGGGGCGTTGTCCCTGGTATAGACAACCACCACGCCGCTGGACGGAGTGCGCGCGTCGGCCGCCGGGGCCGGACTCGCGGTCAGCGTCGCCAAGGTCAGCACTGCGAACTGCACAGTTAGAAGTCGCATGGTCTGACGGAACTGACAGACTGATAAGAATCTGCTTTTCACGCGCCGCCATTTACGTGACGCTGCGCTGGTGTGGGAGAACTGGTCGTCGGTTTCACTCGTCACAGATAGCATGGCGGGATTATCCCAGCGGAGCACTTGGCTGTCCACGGGCAGATTGTGCCGGTTCTTTTGCGTCAGGCCCGAAATGGGGCCGGTCACGTACTCGACCGATCCTTGAGGGTGACAGTTCTATTTCGGCCATGGGATGACAATTGGAGTTTACTTGTGGCTCAGGCGGAAGGTCCAAGCTAAGGTATACAGGCATGAAGATGGTCCAATTGCTTGCGACGATCGTGGTGTTCTGGAACTGCGCCGTGACGGCCTGGGCACAGGCTCCGCAGAGCGAAGGCGGCGAAGTTGTGCTGGAGAACCAATCGCTCCGTGTCACGGCGACGCCCGGCCATGCCGGGGTTGGGCTGTGGTCCAAGACGGCCGGTGGTGCCCGCCGTGTGGAGATTGTGCTGCAATCGCCCGGGGCTGCGCCAAGCGTACCCATCGGCAAAGCGAGAATCGTTGAGGATGAGACGGGCGAGCGGGTCCTGCGGGTCGCAGCAGGGAGCGCCCAGGCGGAGATCACCCTGGGCTCGGGCCCGTTCGTCAAGGTCACACCGGTTAAGGATGCGGCCGGCGTCGAGGTCAGGGCCGCCACCCGCTATGTCGCGTTGCCCGACTTCTTTGCCGACGACGTGATCTTCGATCCGGTGAAGTTCACCACTTCCAAGCTCGGCGTGCCGGCGGAGAACTTCCTGCTGCAATTCCTTGAAGGAGGCGACACGATCGTGATGTGTATCTGGCCCGGCAACCTGAAACTGCCGGCCCGCGGCAGCGCCACGGTGCCCGGCGGCAAGGCCGTCAAGGAAGGTCCGGACCCGCAGGTCGACCTGTTGCTGAGCGGCGAGGGTGTGGCCCGCCGGGTGTCCGCCGCGCGGATCGAGTTCCAGAACAAACCGGTCTATGTCGGCATTCTGGAGCAGAAGGGCATCTGGCACGACGAGGAAGTGAGCACCTTGCCAGGCTACAAGGCGACACCCATTGCCTGGAAGCCGCCCTTCGAGGCTCGCTGGCGCGGCGACTTCATCGTGGCCGAGGGCAAGACGATGTCGGACTGGCCCACCCGGCACCAGTCCTTCGACTT
>JBEKVL010000189.1:0-9410 GCA_049514055.1 Tepidisphaeraceae bacterium
GGTTACTTCTGTGTCGACAAGGACACCACGGCCCAGAGGCCCGTCTTCAACCGCACCGTGAGCCTGAAGGACTCGTGGGCGAAGGAACAGAAGAAGAAGTGAGTTACCCCGCCTTTCCTTCCGATTTGCGCGATTGCTCGCTCAGCAACTGCTGCACGCCGGCCAGCGTCTTGGAATTCGAGGATCCTTCGATCGCCCGCACGGCAATCTCCTGCACCTGGCCGTACGCCTTCTCCATCTTCTGCGACCGTGGTGGGCCATGATACACTGCCGGCGGCATCGTGGAAGCGTCATTGGCACAGGATCAGCCCAGCAGTCTATACGCCACTCCAAGCTGTCCGGCGGCTCTTGCCAGCAGCTTGTCTGATGTAAGGAAAGTGATGCCCCGAGCAAACGCGGCCGCCAGGTGCAGGGCATCCAGCGTGCGAAGAGGAACGGTCAGACGGCTGATCCAGTCGCGTGCCAACGCATATTCGCGTGTCGTGATGGGAATCAGATCGTAGCGCCCGTCGGCAATGTGTAACTGAAAGAGGGAGATCACCTGACGGGCGGCATCCGCGCGGAGTTCCCCGATTCGCACTTTCAGCGCGACGGCCGAACAGAGTTCCACCTCAACCAGCGGGCTGATCGTCGGCGACTTGTCGCGTGCCAATTCGGCCTGTACGGCTGCGCTGAGCTTCTCGGGACAGTAATACGCCGCCAGCACACTGGTGTCGATGTACGCCATGGCTCAATACCTCGCGTCGCGCCGCTGATCAGTCACGATTCGCGAAAGACCCTTGCCGCGCACCGCGATCGACTTGCGGAACTCGGTCAGGTCCGGGAGTCCGCCTGCACGATCGGAATCGGCGGGATCCAGCCGGGCCACCTTCCGGCCGCGCCGCGTGATCCACACCGACTCGCCCTGTGCGGCGAGACCAACGAGTTCACTCAGGCGTCGGCGAGCTTCCTTGATGTTGACGGCGTTCATAGACCATCCTGTAAGGTACACCATAAGTGTACACCCGAAACGCGATACGTCAACGGGCCGTCAAGCGAATAGATGAAAGAGAACGCCCACGGGGTGTTATCCGTGGGCGTTCTTCTTATTCAACAGCGTATTCGCGAAGTCAGATTACTTCTTCTTCGCAGCCTTGTCCGCAATCGCAGCCTGGGCGGCGGCGAGGCGGGCAATGGGGACGCGGTAGGGGGAACAACTGACGTAGTTCATGCCCACGCGGTGGCAGAACTTCACGCTCTCGGCTTCGCCGCCGTGCTCGCCGCAGATGCCGACCTTCAGGCCGGGACGGCCCTGGCGGCCCTTTTCGATGCCCATCTTCACGAGCATGCCCACGCCTTCCTGGTCCAGGCTCTGGAACGGGTCGGCCTTGAAGATGGCCTTGCCGCCGTCCTTCTCGCTGGCGACGTAGACCGGCAGGAACCGGCCGGCGTCGTCGCGGCTCAGGCCCATCGTCATCTGCGTCAGGTCGTTGGTGCCGAAGGAGAAGAACTCGGCGATCTCGGCGATCTTGTCGGCCAGCAGTGCCGCGCGGGGGACTTCAATCATCGTGCCCAGCATGTAGGGCAGCTTGACGCCGGCCGCCTTGATGAGCCCGTCGGCCAGGGCGCGGGCCTGGTCGACCTGGATCTTCAGTTCCTTGGGGTCGATCGTCAGCGGGATCATGATCTCGGGCAGGACCTTCACCTTCGCCTTGGCGCACTCGATGGCGGCCTCGATGATCGCGGTCACCTGCATGTCCAGAATCTCGGGGTAGGTGATGCACAGACGGCAGCCGCGGTGGCCGAGCATCGGGTTGGACTCGTGGAGTTGCTCGCAGCGGTGCTTGATGTTCTCGGGGCTGATGCCGGTGATGGCCGAGAGCTTGGCGATGCCGGCGTCATCCTTGGGGGTGAATTCATGCAGCGGCGGGTCGATCAGACGGATGGTCACCGGCTTGCCGTCCATCGCCTTGAAGATGCCCACGAAGTCCTGGCGCTGGAAGGGCAGGAGCTTGGCGAGGGCGGCCTTGCGCGCCCCGACCGTGTCGGCGACGATCATCTCCTGGATCGCCAGGCGGCGTTCTTCGGTGTCGAAGAACATGTGTTCGGTACGGCACAGGCCGATTCCTTCAGCGCCCATCTTGATGGCGTTCTCGGCATCGTACGGCGTATCGGCGTTGGTGCGAACCTTGATCGTGCGCAACTCGTCAGCCCACTTCATGAGCGTGCTGAAGGCGGCCGGGTGCTCGGGCAGCTTGAGCGGCATCTCGCCGATGTAGACTTCGCCGGCCGAGCCGTCGAGGGTGATGAAGTCGCCCTGCTTGAGGGTCTTGCCACCGGTCGTCAGCGTCTTGGCGTCGTAGTTGATGTTGAGGGATTCGCAACCGACCACGCAGCACTTGCCCCAGCCGCGGGCCACGACGGCCGCGTGCGAGGTCTTGCCGCCGGTGGCGGTGAGAATGCCCTGGGCGGCATGCATGCCACCGACGTCTTCGGGGCTGGTTTCCTTGCGGACCAGGATGACCTTGTTGCCCTTGGCCGCCAGCGTCTCGGCTTCGGCGGCGGTCAGCACGATGATGCCGGAGGCCGCGCCGGGGACGGCGTTGATGCCGTTGGCAATCTTGGCGGCCTTGAGCTGATCGGGCGTCACCTTCTTGGTGTCGATGACCGGGTAGAACAGGCGCTCGATGTCTTCCGGCGTAATACGGGCGACGGCCTGTTCCTTACTGAGACAGGGCTTGACGGCAAGGTCGGCCCACTTCTTGGGCAGGTAGCCCTTCTTCATCAGGTCCTTCGCCTGGGCGGCGCTGAGCAGCGGCCTGGTGGCCTGCTCGACCGCGATCTGGAATGCGGCCGCCGGCGAGCGCTTTCCCGTGCGGCACTGCAGCATGTACAGCGTCTCGTCCTCGACGGTGAACTCGAGGTCCTGCATCTCGTGGTAGTAGCTCTCGAGAATGGCGCGGACGGCGCAGAGCTGGTCGTATGCCTTGGGCATGGTCTCGTGCAGCGTCACCAGCTTGAGCGGCGTGCGGATGCCGGCCACCACGTCTTCGCCCTGGGCGTTGATGAGGTAGTCGCCGTAGAACTCGTTGGCGCCGGTGTTGGGGTCGCGCGTGAAGCAGACGCCGGTGCCCGACTTGTCGCCCTTGTTGCCAAAGACCATCTGCACGACGTTGACGGCCGTGCCCTTGAGGTCGGTGATCTTCTCGACGCGGCGATAGGTGACGGACTTGTCGGCCTCCCAGCTATTAAAGACGGCCATGATGGCGCCCCAGAGCTGGGTCATCGGGTCCTGGGGAAACTCCTCGCCCTTCTTGGACTTGTAGAATTCCTTGAACTCCGCGCAGAGTTCCTTGAGTCCCTCGGCCGGGATCTCCGGGTCGGTCTTGACGCCGAGCTTGTGCTTGAGGGCGTGCAGCATCTCTTCCATGGGTTCCTTGGAGAGGCCCATGGCGGTGCTGGAATACATCTGGATGAAGCGGCGATAGGCGTCGTAGGCAAAGCGGGCGTTGCCGGTCTTCTTGGCCAGGCCTTCGACGGAAACGTCGTTGAGGCCGAGGTTGAGGATGGTCTCGAGCATGCCGGGCATGGAACGGGCCGCGCCGGAGCGGACGGAAACCAGCAGCGGATCGTTGGGGTCGCCGAGCTTCTTGCCGGTGGTCTTTTCCAGCTTGGCAACGGCCTCCTTGACTTCCTTGTCCAGACCCGCGGGCAACTTGCGGCCGAGTTTGTAGTAGGCTTCGCAGGTCGGAATGGTGATGGTGAAACCGCCGGGGACGGGCAGGCCGATCGTGGTCATTTCCATGAGGCCGATGCCCTTGCCGCCGAGGACGTTCTTGGTGAGGTTGTCACCGGTGGCTTCGGCTTTGCCGCCGCCGAAGAAGAAGACTCGCTTGACGTTACCACCCTTGGCGGGCGCTTTGGACTTGGCCATAAAATGATCTCCTTGGGATCTGTCTGCCGAGACGAAAAGGACTCGGACGTCTTTTGTGCGGGTCCCGGTACAGCGCCACACGCGCCGCCAACCGCAGAACACCGCCCCCGTGGCGGACTTAACAGGATTTCTCCGGCCGTGGGGAGCGAGCAATATAGGACTAGCCTTGGGGTGTGTCAAACGCATGGAGGCGGGTAAGTTGTCGGAGTGTGTTCCCATTCTCCTTGCCATACGAATTGTAGCCGCGATCGGTGATCGGGGCTCCCCGTCGCGGCTGGAGCAGTCCACTGTCAGAATTCATGCCCACACCCGGCTCTGCACAGTGGCACGCTTGACACCCCTTAACCGTCTCCCGATACTTCCACCCCGGCACTGGCGGCTGGAAAAGGAACCGACTTGAATCGACGTCTCGCCATAACCTCGCTCGGCCTGCTGTTCTTGAGCGGCTGCCCGGAGGCCGCGCCCGGGACGGGCTCCTCCGGCAGCCTCGCCAATGCCGAGGCGGCCACCTGGGAGGCTGGCGGTATGTCCAGAAAGGCGGCGGACACCGGGAGCACCGTTTCGGTCGAGCCCGGCCGCACGGTTGCCGTTCTCAACGGCGCCGCCATCACGATGGAGCAGCTTCAGCGGCCTCTGCTCGAGGCTCACGGCGTGCAGTTCCTGCTGCTCATCGCCCGCAATGAGTGTTACCGCCAGAAAGCCCGCGAAGGGGGCATCGCCATCACGCCGAAAGACATCGCGGCCGAGCGAAGGCGCATGCTCGACCAGGTCTTCCAGGACTCGGTTCCGCTCGACTCCTTTCGCGGCGGCGACGACGAGAAACGGGCGGCCAGGCTCAATGAGATGGAGCGGCTGCTCCCGCAGGTTCTCAACGCCAAGCGGGTCAGCCTCGCGGAATTCGGCCTTGCCGCCGAAGGCGGGGCCACCCTCTGGAAGATCGCCGAATCGGAAGTGATGAAGCAGATCACCGAAGACGCCCTCCGGAAGGTGTTCCGCATCAAGTATGGCGAGAAGATTCGCGTGCGCGATATTCAGGTCAGCAATCTTCGCGAGGCCACCGAGGTCCAGCGCCGGCTGGCGGCGGGCGAGGCATTCGACAAAGTCGCCATGGCGATGAGCCAGGACAAGAGCAGCCGGGAATTCGGCGGCGAACTCCGCCCCTTCACCCGCGCCGAACCCACGCTGTCGGAGGCATTCAAGGAAGCCGCGTTCGCCCTCAAGGACGGCGAGGTTTCGGCGCCCATCAACGCGGGCGATGCCTATCATGTCATCAAGGCCGAGGACCATATTCCGCCCCAGGTCGTGAAGTACGAGGACCACAAGGACTCCATTCGCGAGGAACTCGCCAACCTCATGACGTCTCTGCGCGTCCAGCAACTTCGCCAGTCGTTCGACGCGGAAGTCCGCGGGTCATTGCGTATCGAGGATCCCATTCTCCGTCGCCGCTATCAGCAGATGCTCGAGCAGGCCGGCGGCTCGGGCCAGGATCTGAACACTGTCCGCAGGAATATCGGCCACGACAACCAGCCCTCGACGGGCGTCACCGTCAGTCCCGGGTCCGAGGTGGCCCAGCCGCCGGCTACCAGGCCCGGCAATTGACCGGGCAAACGGCACAACGGTTGCATTTTCTCCCATTTGCCTCTGAACGCTGCGAGTATCCACAGGAATCCGGGATTTCTCTTTGTGATCTCCGTGCTCTCTGTGGTTAGATTAACCCGAAACCGGACCCATATGAGCACCGACAAATTCAAAATCGAAACGTCCGCCCGCATCCAACGGCTTCCGCCCTATCTTTTCGGGCGGATCAACAAGATGAAGTACGAGAAGCGAGTGGCCGGGATCGACATCATCGATCTCGGCATGGGGAACCCCACCGATCCCACGCCGCCGTCCGTGGTGGCCAAACTCGCCGAAGCGGCCAGGGACCCGCGTAACCATCGCTATTCCGTGTCGCACGGCATCGCCGCCCTACGCCGTGAAGTCGCCAAGAAGTACAAGAACCGCTACGGCGTCGAGCTTGATCCAGAAACCGAGGTCGTCGCGACCATCGGCTCAAAAGAAGGTTTCAGCCATCTTTGCCTGGCGCTGCTGGGCCCGGGCGATACCGCGGTAGTGCCCGATCCGGCGTTCCCGATCCACCTCTACGCCGTGGTGATGGCCGGCGCCAATGCCATCCGCGTTCCCCTGGGCAATGACAAGGCGTTCCTCGACAAGATCGAAGGCTTGATCGGGAATCTCTTTCCCAAGCCCAAGCTGCTGATCCTCAACTATCCGCACAACCCCACGGCCGTGACCATCGAACCCGGCTTCTGGGAGCACGCCATTGCCCTGTGCCGGCGGCACAATGTCATGCTCATCTCCGATTTCGCCTACGGCGAGATATGCTTCGACGGCTACAAGGCGCCCAGCCTGCTGGCCGCGCCAGGCGCCAAGGACCTTGGCGTGGAGTTCACGACGATGTCCAAGAGCTACAACATGGCCGGTTGGCGCTGCGGCTTCTGTGCCGGCAACGCCGAGATGGTCAAGTCGCTGGCGACGATCAAGGGCTACTACGACTACGGGATTTTCGCCCCGATTCAGATCGCCAGCATCATTGCCATGCGCGAGCACGCGGAAACGCCCCTGGAGCAGTCCAGGATCTATCAGAAGCGCCGCGACGTGGTATGCCGTGGTTTGGATAAACTCGGCTGGACTTACGACAAGCCCCGCGCCTCGATGTTCGTCTGGGCGAAGATCAGCCCGCCCCACCTCAAGGGCGAGAACACCATCGACTTCTGTCTCCGCATGATGGATGACGCCGAGGTGGCCCTGGCGCCGGGTTTGGCCTTCGGCGAGCACGGTGAGGGCTGGGTCCGCATCGCGGTCGTTGAAAACGAGCAGCGGCTCAAGCAGGCCATGAACAACCTCCAGCGGGCCCTCGTGCCCGTGGTCGCGAAAAAGCGCCCCCGCAGCGCGGTACAGAAATAGTTTTCAGTTGACTGGACGGGCGGTCCACGATGAAGTAGCGGGTATGAAGATGCCATACAGGCCTGGCTGCGCACTTCAATACGCATTTGCATGGGTGGTTGTGCTGTCTGCGTCCGTAGTTGCCGTGTCCGCAGCGGAGTTCGTGGTCGACCCGGCCCGGCCGAACGCCATCTCTTTTGCGCCGCAGAACGCGGTTCATGTTCAGCTCGTGATCCACGCCAGCCATGGCGGGCAGGCTTGCATCGACGAACTGGAGGTCTACGGCCCCGACGGCTCCCGCAACCTGGCGCTGGCCAGGAACGGCGCCAAGGCCAGTGCTTCGTCATGTCTGCCGGGCTACGCGATCCATCAGATCGCGCACCTGAATGACGGCCTGTATGGCAACAGTCACAGTTGGATTGCCGCGACCGCCGGCAAGGAATGGGCGCAGATCGAACTGCCCGCGCCGGCGATGGTCGCAAAGGTCGTGTTTTCGCGCGATCGCGAAGGCCAGTATCGCGACCGGCTGCCGGTGGATATCGAGATTCGCCTCTCGATGGATGGCCGGCAGTGGAAGACGGTCGCGCGAGTCACGGCGCCCGGGGCGGCCGCGGATATTCCGCCGGTTCCGTTCCCCGAGACGCCGGACTGGGACGGACTGCTGCGATATGCGTTCCTGTGCGAGCGCTCCACCTGGCTGCGTCTGCCGGCCGACGATCACCTTTCTCCGCTTCGCACCGAACGCCCCGCGCTGCCGGGCGGCGAGCCGTACTGGGGCCGCATCGCCCGGCTGGGTTCCGTCGAGCGGGTGCTCGTCCAGATGGAGGAAATGGCCGGCCGTCTCGCGGCCAGAGGCATCGCCGTCGATGCCGAACGAGGCCAGTTGGCCGAACTGCGCCGGCGAAATGCAGCGCTGGTCGCCGCGGCTGCCCGCGGCCCCGACGCGGAGGAATCGCTCTATCTGGACGCGCGACTTGCCAAACGCCGCCTGATGTTCCGCGACCCCGAACTCGCGCCGCTGGGGAAGATACTGTTCGTCAAGCGACATCCGTACGTCTCATCGCACAACTACAGCGACATCCTCGATTCCCAGTTCCGGCCCGGCGGCAGGGTCTGCGTGCTGGAGATTCCACGCTCGCAGGGCCGCCTCGAACCGGCCGCCGCAAAGCTCGTCACCCTGTTTGACGCCGGCGGCGGTATTGCCCGCGATGTGGTCACCGACTTTGCCGCCTCAAAACTCTACTTCGCCTGTCGCCCGGATCAGAAACTGGCCGACGGAAAGGAAACCTATTGGCACCTGATGTCGATGAACGTGGATGGCAGCGGGGCCCGACAACTTACCGATGGCCCGTTCCACGATTACTATCCGTGTCCGCTGCCCGACGGTGGCCTGTCGTTCGTGTCCACCCGCTGCCGGTCGCGATTCCTCTGCTGGCGGCCGCAGGCGTTCGTGCTCTTTCGCATGGATGCTACCGGCCGGGATATTCGGCCGCTTTCGTTTGCCAATCTCAGTGAATGGTCGCCGGCGGTCATGCGCGACGGCCGCATCCTCTGGACCCGCTCGGAGTACCTCGACAAGGGCGCCGACTTCGGCCACACGCTCTGGGCCATCCAACCCGACGGCACGCATCCGGAACTTGTTTTCGGCAACAACACCCCCAACTGCTATATGAATGGCCGCGAGGTTCCCGGCACCAGCGAGATTCTCTGCACGCTCATCTCACACGGCGGCGACCACAACGGCCCGATCGGCCTCATCGACCTGACCCGCGGCCCGTTTGAACCGGCCGCCATCACGAACATCACGCCCGACAGCCGTCCGCACTACAACATGAACTGGGCCCGGAAGGAGTGCTTCCGCGACCCGACGCCGGTCACGCGCGACTGTTTCCTGGTGAGTCATGCCCCGGCGGATCGTTTCGGCCTCTATCTCATCGACCGCTATGGAAACCGCGAGTTGCTCTATCTCGACCCGGATATCGCCAGCATGAGCGCGACGCCGTTGCGCCCGTCCGCGCGGCCGCCCGTATCGGGCGGCGACAGCCCGGCGCTCGCCGGCGATGCGATGGGCCACTTCTTCGTGGCCGATGTGTACCAGGGTCTGGAGCCGCAGGTGGCGCGAGGCGCGGTGAAGTACATCCGCGTTTGCCAGGAGGTCCGCGCCGATCTGGAACAGTTGCCGGACGGCTCGTTCCGCAAGGACCACGGCCCGGTCTTCGAGGACTTCTACGCCACGCCCGTCCACAAGGTCAGCGGCCCGGCCGGCTGGCCCAGCTACGTCGCCAAGGCAACGCTCGGGCTCGCTCCCGTGGAGGCCGACGGTTCGGCAAGCTTCTATGCCCCGTCGGGCAAGGTGCTCTATTTCCAGGCGCTGGATGAGAACTACAGCGAGCTTCAGCGCATGCGCAGTGTAATCCAGTTGCAGCCCGGCGAACGGCGAAGCTGCATCGGCTGTCACGAGAACCGCCGCTCCGCGCCGCCATCGCGGCCGGCGCTGGCCGGCCGGCGCGAGCCGGACAACCTCCAGCCGCCGCCGTGGGGCGCCGGGCCG
>JBEKVL010000190.1:0-18266 GCA_049514055.1 Tepidisphaeraceae bacterium
CTTCACCCTTACGCACCCGGCCGAGAAGTTCTTCACCGAAAGTTCGCTGAGCATCAGGATCCACTCGTACTTCCAGTTTCTGCTCAACTTTCGCCTCCATCTCTGGCCACGCGTCCCTGTCGCTCTCTCCGACAACGGAGCGTAACGTGTACTTTCCCGCGGGCAATCCGGCCATCGCCGCTGGAAACGTCATTACGGTGTCCGTTTCGATTGTCCTGCCTTGTCCTGACCCCTTCACATATTGACCGTTGGATAGCTCCATCCGCTGCTCCTGCCCTCGTTCATCTACAATGATCGCCTCGAACGGGTGAGCCCCCGGGTAAATGTCGGGACCCCCGCACCAGTACGTGATCGCCCGTGTGCCGGTGTTCTTCACCGTGAGCTCAAGCAGGATGGGCACTCCCACGACTTGCCGCTGTTGCACCTTCACCGTCAGGGTTGCCCGCGGCTCATCCTGCGGTGCGCCAGCGGCAACCACGGCCAACCAACTCACTACGAGGACGGAGATGATGTACATGGTATTCCTTGCTGCCATGGAACGGAGTCCTGAATTCGGCCCGAGCAGCCCGACATCCACTTTGTCCCGATGCGAATCAGTTGACTCCTCGCCGCCTTGGAGAAGATCGTCACCAATCATGACTACAAGTATACCAGCAAATGGTCCGCACTACACGGAATTGTGGCGTTGCTGCCGGGCGGCAATGGTTTGACGGCGGCGGCCGGGCTCCGTCGAAGCCAGTCCTTGCAGGAACTCCGGCACGTCACGCCGGCCGGTGCGCGTGTAATCGGCGGCTATTGCGGCAGCGGCCTCTTCCTTTGGGATCAGGACTTCAGTGGCGAGGTACTCAGCCAGCAACTCCGCCAGCGCGTTCAGCGCAAAACCATGCGTACGTTTGCCGGCGCGGCCATACAGCCAGTCGGAGAAACGCATGAACCCGGCGAAAGGGGAACCGCCGCGCCAGATCAACGGCAGCGCGGCGACAAAATTCCCGCTGTTGGCGACGAGATCCCAGTATCGGGCGAAACGCCGCAGACGCTGCATGGTGTCGAAGTCGATCAACTTCGTCCGCAGGATTTCATACGGCGGGTGCGGCGAGTAGACCATCTCCCACTCGGCGTCGTGGCGGATGATTGGCGCGCCGCGGAGCCGCTTGAGAATGCCAAGCTGGATTTCCTGCGGCCCCAGCGCCACCAGCCGATCGAATCCCGCGGCAAAACCGGCCAAGCCTTCACCGGGCAACCCGGCGATGAGGTCGGCGTGAATGTACACTCCGGTGTGCTGGCGCAGGAAGCGGAAATTCTCCTCGACCTTCGCGTTGTCCTGCCGGCGGCTGATGCGCTCGGCGACGGTCTCGTCGAACGTCTGGATGCCGACCTCGAACTGAAGCGACCCGGCCGGAAAGCGAGCGATGATGGCCCGCAGCGCCTCGGGCAGGCGGTCGGGGATCATCTCAAAATGCAGGAAGAGCCCCTCGACATAGCGAGCCAGGAAGAACTCCAGGATGGCCGAGGAGATGCTGAGGTTCAGATTGAACGTGCGGTCAACGAATTTGAAATGCCGCACGCCGCGATCGAACAGACGCTGCAATGCCGGCAGGAAACGATCGAGCGGCACATTGCGCACCGGCACATCCAGCGATGACAAACAGAACTCGCAGCGGAATGGACAACCGCGCGAGGCTTCGACGTAGATCACGCGATTGCGGATGTCCTCGTCAGTGTAGCAGTCGTAGGGCAGTTCGAGTTGCCCGAACTCGGGAAAGGCGGCCGGGATGATCTTGGCCGGCGGGTTGGCAGTGCCACGAGCGTCATTCTGAGCGTACTCGCGAAGAATCTGGCTTTGGAGTTCGAGGCCAGATCCCTCGCGAGTACGCTCGGGATGACGGTTCCCAGGCGAATGGTCACACCCATCGGTCGGCCACGACCCGCCAAGCAATCGTCGACACAGATCTGCAAATGCGAGGTCACCCTCACCAGTGATCACGTAGTCGGCGTGCTGGACAATCTCCTGCTGCTCGGTCTCGTGGCTGACTTCCGGCCCGCCAAGCACGACAATGACCTCCGGCCGGATTCGCTTGAGCAGCGCCACCAGTTCGGTACATGGCGCCACGTTCCAGATATACACGCCGATGCCCACAATCGTCGGCCGCGCTTGCAGGATCTGCTCGGCAACGTCCAGAACGCGCTGGTTGATGTCGAACTCGATAATCCGCGTCTGCTCGCGCAGTTCGCCCATGTTGGCCAGCAGATATCGCAGGCCGAATGAGGCATGGGCGTAGCGGGCGTTGAGGGTGGTGAGGAGGATGGACATACTGTCACGTATCCGCTGGGAGACGGCGTACTGCGGGCATTCTAGCGGCAGACGATGGCGGCGGCGAAAGGGAGAGGACGGGGCAGGAGTCAGAAATGACTGACCATCGCCGTCATCTTCCCGGAACTTCATAAATGCTCACTTCGCCCGAGTCGCCGAAACAATGTGAGAATGTCACAAGTGCCCGCCGGGCATCTGGAGAGACCGAAACCGATCCGGCGACGTCCACGATCCACGATCTGCGGGCTCCGGTCCTTAAATTGACTGCCAGAACAATCAAAGAGCCTCCGCATCGATGCGCTTGGCTGCCAGGACGTCCCAAGTCTCGATCTCCACCGCATCGTGCTGGAAGATCCCGACCTCGTTGAATAATGTTCGTGCCGGACCCTCGGCTGATACGCTCAATTTGCCGCCCATGCCTTGGAAACGTCGTATGGCTTTCCCCGATGCCAACTCGACCTGCGCAACACCTTCGTTGATATCATTGAGCATCCCGCAGAATAGGAACTTCCCGTCGGCCCCGAACCCGAGTACCCGGACAGGCGCTCCCTTCTGGACGTGGATCACCCTGTCCGGCGGCGTCTCGACGGGTTGCGTGGCCGGCTGGACGGCGCTGATGCGCGGCAGTGTCGCGAGGACAGCGAAGATGCAGGTGAGCTTAATGGCGACCACAACCTCCCGCGTCTGAAACCATGATCATGCAAGCCTGCAAGGAAGACAAGGCCCGGCCGTTGATGCCGGGTCCATGACGCTTTCAGCGTGATCCCCGTTCCTTTAGAAGGGCCGACGTCCGCACCGGCCTTCCTGCCGCGCAACCAGCGGCACAAACACGACTTGCAATCCGCCAGCCATGGGCAATAAGCGCATTAAAACACTAATGAACCACAACTGACATCTCGGCTTGACAATCCATTAATTGAGCCTCGCACGCTATAACCCACTGCCTCCTCACGACTAACAACCCACCCCGCTCCCGCGCGCTGCGCGCAACGGTTGTGGGCCTAAAGATTTTCCGGATTTTCCCGGCGTACCTGTCCAGCGCCAAACCCGTTTTCTCGCTCCCGGCGCTGCGCGCCAACCCCGCCGGGCGCGCAGCGCCGCCGGTATATATAGAAGGGCTTACCTTCTCGGCCCGCGCCGGCGGACCGGTTCTTTAACAACCCACCCCGCCTCGTCCGCGCCCCCTCCGCGCCCGCCACACGATGAGTTGATGGCTCATTCGAGCTTCATGCTTCTCTCGCCATTCGACGTTCTTCCTTCCCCGGCAGGCACCAACGGTACGCAGCGGGACCCATCGGGACACTCTAAGGACACTCAAAAGACCTCTTTCTTCAGACGTTCCAAGACCACCTGATTACTCGTAACAGCATGAGCCGAAAGTACTTGTATTTCCAGCCCCTGGACCCACGAGCGGCCAAAAGTTTTTTTGCGTGCCGCCCGCCCCGCCGGCACCGAACCGTCAACACCCCCCACGCCTGGGCTCGCCCATACCACTCAACGTCGTGGTTCTCCTGGCGTGTGTTGTGTTGCTGGTTCATTCCTGGACCCACCCTTCCATTCCCAGCGTGCCGCCGAATGCCGTGTCACCAACAACGCAGCGCGCGAACGTCACCAAGTTGAAGGTTGCCGTCACTGTGGCTACAGGCACAGGCGCAAAGGTCGATCGGTGGCGTAATACCTGCAACACTCCCGCGTTTCAGGCAATACAGACAGATGGTTTCCCTTACCGACGGTGGGTTATGAATGTAACGGTCAATTTCACAGTCAACGGACGGAAGACCACGGTAACCACCGATGGCGACCGGCCGCTTCTCGATGTCCTGCGCGAGGACCTGCAACTGCTCGGCGCGAAGTACGGCTGCGGCGAAGGCCGCTGCGGCGCCTGCGGGGTGCTGTCGGATGGCAAGCGCATTTTCACCTGCATCACGCCGGTGAAAGAGGCCGAAGGCACCACGCTGGTCACCATCGAAGGGCTGAGCGAGGGCGAAAAGCTCCATCCCGTGCAGGAGGCGTTCCTGGCCGAGGGGGCCTACCAGTGCGGCTACTGCACGCCCGGGATGGTCATCGCGGCGGTGTCGCTGCTCAAGGCCAAGCCCAGGCCAACCGAGGCGGAGATCGTGGCCGGGATGAACCGGAATCTCTGCCGTTGCTGCGGGTATCCGAAGATCGTCAAAGCCATCGAGCGGGCGGCCGCCGGGACGGGGAGATAAGACCATGGAAGACAACAACACCACAACACAGGCGGCATACGACGAGCCGGTGGACCGGGTTATCTTTGACTTCGCACTCTCGCGGCGCGGGTTTGTGCAGGTGCTGGGCGCGGGGCTGCTGATCGCGGTCAGCGAAGCGCCTGTGCTGGGCCAGGCGGCCGGCGGGCGCGGTGGCGGACGGCGTGGCGGCGGCTTCGGTGGCGGCGGAGCCAAGGGCATCACCGCGCGGTTGCATATCGGCAAGGACGGCGTGATCACCGTGCTGACGGGCAAGGTGGAAGGCGGGCAAGGGGCTCGGGCCGAGCTGACCCAGGCGGCCGCCGAGGAATTGCATGTGCCGGCGACGAGCATCCTGCTCATCATGGGCGATACGGATCTGACGCCGGATGATGGCGTCACGGCCGGCAGCCGGTCGACGCCGTCGTCGGTCCCGGCGGTGCGCCAGGGCGCGGCCGCCGCGCGCGATGTGCTCGTGGAACTGGCGGCCAAGAAGTGGTCCGTCCCGGCGGGCGAGGTGCAGTTGCGCGACGGCAAGGCAACGCATACCGCGAACAAACGCGAGGCGACCTACGCGGAACTGGTGGCGGATGTCGAAGGGGAGAAATCACTCGACCGGCCGATTGCGCCGAATGTAACCCTGACCGCCGTAGAACAATTCAAGGTGCTGGGGACATCGGTGCCCCGGCCGAACGCGCGCGATCTGGTGACCGGTACACACAAGTTTCCATCCGACATCGTGCGGCCGGGGATGCTCTATGGGCGCATCCTGCGCGCGCCATCCTACGGCGCGAAGATGACCGGCATCGACCTGGCACCGGCGAAGGCGATGAAGGGCGTCGTGGTTGTGCAAGATGGCTCGTTCGTCGGCGTGGCTGCCCCAACGGCATCGGCGGCCGACGACGCTCTGGCGGCCATCGAGGCGACCGCCAAATGGGAACCGTCGCCGCACCCGGCCAGCACCGAGTTGTTCGACCTGCTGCGAAAGCGCGCCCGCGGCCTGCCGGCCAATCCGTTCGCCGATGAACTGGCCAACGCCGCCAAGAAACTCAAGCAGGCGTACAACATCGCCTACATTCAGCACGCGCCGATGGAGCCGCGGACGGCCGTTGCCGAATGGGTCGATGGCAAGGTGACGGTCTGGCTGGGCACGCAGAATCCGTTTGGTTGCCGTGGCGAGATCGCCGGCGCGCTGCGCATCCCGCCTGAACGTGTGCGCGTGATCGTCCCCGATTTCGGCGGCGGTTTCGGCGGCAAGCACAGCGGCGAGCACGGCGTCGAGGCCGCCCGCCTGGCGCAGGCCGCCGACAAACCCGTGCGTATCCGCTGGACGCGCGAGGAGGAATTCACCTGGGCCTACTTCCGCCCGGCCGGCGCGATCGACGCCGAGGCCAGCCTTGATGCGCAAGGGAAGCTGACCTCGTGGCACTTCATCAACATCAACTCCGGCGGCTCGGCCGTCGAGAGTCCGTATCGGATCGGCAAGAGTCGCAGTCAGACGGTCGGCTCGGAGGCGCCGTTGCGGCAGGGCTCGTATCGCGGCCTCGCGTCCGCGGCCAACAACTTCGCCCGCGAGTGTTTCATGGACGAACTGGCCGCATTGGCCGGGCAGGATCCCCTCGCTTTCCGCCTGGCGCACCTGGACAACCCGCGCCTGCGGGCCGTGCTGGAAGCGGCCACGAAACAGTTCGACTGGGTCAATCGTGTGAAACAAAAGGACTCGAATGTGGGCGTCGGTCTGGCCTGCGGCACGGAGAAGGGCTCATTTGTGGCCGCCTGCGTCGAGGTCGCGATCGATCGCGACAAGGGCGAGATCGCCGTGCGACATCTGTGCGCGGCGTTTGAATGCGGAAAGATCCTCAACCCGGCCAATCTGCTCTCGCAGGTGCAGGGCGGCATGATCATGGGCCTTGGCCCCGCACTGCGGGAAGAGATGAAGTTCAAGGACGGCAAGATCCAGAACGCGATGTTCTCGAAATATCTCGTGCCGCGTTTTTCGGATGTGCCGCGGATCGACGTGCAGTTGCTGGACCGCCCGGACTTGCCGTCGGCAGGCGCGGGCGAAACGCCCCTGATCGCGGTCGCCCCGGCCATTGGCAACGCTGTGTTCCACGCGACCGGGAAACGCGTGCGGGAGATGCCGATGCGGTTGGGATGAACATACCAGATTATTTTGAAAGCCATCTTGACAGCCGTTGCTTCGCCGCTGCGTGTGGAATCCCCCGACCTTCGCGGATGGACCTGAGTCCCCGCTGCACTTTCTGGGCCAAGTAGAGCTGATACTGCAGGTCTTCGAGCGTGCAGTCTTCTGGCAGGTCTTTGACGATTCGCCTGATGGTGGTCTTGGCGGAACTTATGGCGACATTATACCGTGGAGACACGGCAGCGAGAAACAGATGATTCACGCAAACCCGGACATTCACCGCCAGATTGCCGATCTTCTCGGTGTGAGGCGCAACTTCGCCGTCGTGACCGTCCTCCACAGCGCCGGGTCCGCGCCGCGCCGGGAGGGAGCCAAGGCGGTCTTCTGCGATGATGGAACGCTGCTCGGCACCGTCGGCGGCGGGATTGTCGAAGCACGGGCCAGGGAAGTTGCGGCGGCATGCCTGAAGAACGATGCGGCACAGGTGTTTGAATTTCGCTTTGGCGGCAGCGATCCAGCGGAAAACCTGCCGGTGTGTGGTGGGAAGATGGTGTTGCTCGTCGATCCCCAGCCGGCTCGAGGCGGCGCGGCCTATGCGGCGGCCGCCGGGGCCATGCGGCAGCGGCGGGCCGGAACCTTGGTGACGCGGTTCCTTGATGGGCATGGGGAAGTGCAGTGGATCGACGGACACGCGGACATGCCGGCCGACGAGTATACGCTTATCGAGCACCTCCTCCCGCCGCCGCGGTTGGTGATTGCCGGCGGCGGACATGTGGGGCAGGCGCTGGCGCGATGCACATCCGCGGCGGGGTTTGAACTGGTCATTGTCGAAGACCGGCCGGAATTCGCGCGGGCGGAACTGTTTCCGGAATCGGCCGAGGTCCGCCTTGGCGATTTCGCCGGAACCCTGCGCGAACTGTCATTCGATGATCAAACATTTGTTGCCATTGTCACCCGCGGCCATCTTACCGATGCGGCCGCCCTCGAAGCCTGCATCGGTCGCCGGGCGGCCTATATCGGCATGATGGGCAGCCGCCGCAAGGTCGCCCTGCTGCGCCAGGCGATGCTGGCGGCCGGCAAGGCGACCGACGCCCAGTGGGACGCCGTCCATGCGCCCATCGGGCTGGACATCGGCGCGGAAACACCGGAAGAAATCGCCGTTAGCATTGTCGCACAACTCATCGCCGTGCGGCGAAAGGAGCCGCGATGATCTGCGGCATCGTTCTGGCCGCCGGACGCTCGCGGCGAATGGGGACGCAGAAACTCCTGCTGCCATTCGCCGGTTCTTCGGTGATCTCCCGGGTCGTGGACCAGCTTCTCGACAGCCCGCTTGACGGCCTCTTCGTCATTGTCCGCGCCGATGCAACCGGGGTGCTGAAAGCGCTCGAGCGCCGCCACGTCCAGACCGTTGTCAATCCCGACCGCGACGGCGACATGCTCAGTTCCGTGCGCTGCGGCTTGCGCGCACTGCCCGACGACTGCGCGGCCGTGGTCGTCGCCCTCGGCGACCAGCCGACGATTCGAGCGCAGTGGATCACAGATATGATCGTCGCCTGCCGCAATTCCGGGCGGGGAATCGTCGTACCCGTCCACCAGGGCAAGCGCGGACATCCATTGCTTATCTCGATGCGCTATCGCGAGGAACTGCTGACCGGCCACGACGGCGTGGGAGTACGCGGATTGCTGGCGGCCCATGCGGACGACCTGCTCGAACTGGAGTTTCCCACGCCCGACGTGCTCGTGGACCTGGACGTTCCGGCCGACTACCAGCGCCTCACGGGACGTCCAGCCACCACGGAGCCATGATCGGCCGGCTGGCAAATAACGCCGCCGTGGCGCTGGCTGGCGGCGCGGCCGCTTTGGAAACCGACGCCTTCGCAACCACCGGGGCCTTGGCGAAGACCGAGAACGTGCCGAGTCTCTTTGTTGCCGCGAAATTGCCGCTGGTGTCGGCCACCTGTCTCGCCTGAAGGGTGATGGTGTAGACGCCGGCCGCGGTCTTGTCCCACGCCTTGCCGGGCGCGGTGATGGAGTAGGTCGCCGTAACCTGCGAGGCCGAGACGCCGGGGGTAATCGACACCAGCGCGGCAATGCATCTGTACTTCTTCGGCCCGGTGACCAGCAAATCGCCTTTGCCGATCGTTGCCCGGTCGACCAGTTGGTTGTCGATGTAGGTCACGGAGAAGCGGAACGGCGCCGTGGACGTTCGCGTGATCGACGTAGCCTTGAATATCGCCGTCGGCGGTGCGATGTCGCGCGCCACAACCGTGAACGTGCGTTCGATCACGTTGTCGGTCTCATCGGACTCGGCGATCGTGTTCTGCGGGTCGATCTGCATGCGGAGCGTATGCGCGCCCGCCGGGAGCGTCCCCAGCGCAATGCCCGCGGACGTGTAGGGCGACCCAAGCTCGGCGGGCTGCAGCGTCAGCAACGCAATCTGCCGGCCGTCCAGCGTGATTGCGACATTGACAGCCCCGGTCAGCGAACTCCCCGCGACGAGATTGGCCAGGCCGAAGCGCGTGTAGACCGCCTGATTGTCGACAATCCGGGCCGCGTCGGCCGTGGCCGCAGCCGACGTCGCGACCAGCAGCGGCGAGGAAAACCCCGCGGGCGTTTGCAGCGCAAGGTTCGGCAGCGGAGGCGGCGGTGGATTGCTGACAGTCCCCGAAACCGGGATGGTGAATGTGGAGATTCCGGGCACGTTGGTGGCGAAGGTGATGTTGCCCGACAGCGCGAAGCCGGCGGGAATGCTCGGGTTGCCGACAGCAAGGGTGGCGTTGCCGGTGTTGGTAATGGTAAACGTGAGCGTGGGAGCCGTTTCGCCACGGAGTACCGAGCCGGCATCGACCGGGGCAACGGCGTTGTTGGCCAGCGCGTTCTGCTGGTATGCCACGCCCAGCCCCGCGTGCGGCCGGGCCAGCACCGAGATCGTACGGGAGAAGGAATTGTCGCTCTCGCTGGTTTCCGCCACGGCGTTGCCGGCATCCACGTCTATCCGCAGCGTGTGATCGCCCGCGGACAGCGGCCCCGCGGAGATATCGCACCAGGTGAGTACGCCCCCCGGCGCGGCGGCCATCGTGGCCGGAGAAACCGCCAGCGTCGCCAGAACATTGCCATCGAGACTGAGCAGGACACTGAACGCGGCGCCGACGGGCGCCCCGGCGACGGCGTTTCGGATCGCCGTGTCCAGGTATAGCGCCTGGTCATCGTAGATCGGCCAGGCGTCGGCGCGCGTGTTCTGCGCTGTGGCGACCACGATCGTGCTGGACTAGCCGTTGGGTTGGAACGGCTGGAGATTGGGCGTCGGATCGACCACGGAACCGTGAATCGCCAAGGCGAAGGCCGGGTAATCGGGATCGTTGCTCACGATGGTGGCGTTGCCCGAGAACGTGCCGGCGGCGTTCGTAAGAAGCTGCAGCGTCAGGGGCACGGCCGCACCCGGCGCCAGTGATGCCGGCGCTGACCCGGACAGAGCAAATCCGTCCGGCAATGTGATGGACGTGATCGTCAGCGTCTGCTCGCCATCGTTGCGGAGCAGGAAATCGTACGCGTCGGAGGGCTGGCCGGTGGCGTAGCTGCCGAACTCGATGGCCGGAGTCTGCCCGCTCTGCACCTGCGCCGAGCCGTTCCAGAGCGAGAGCCTGGGCAGTGGAGTGGCCTCGGGGACAACCGTGCCGTGCAGCGGAACGGAGAACGCGGGCTGTGCCGGATCGCTGCTGGATATCACCGCGCTGCCGGAGAAATCGCCGGCCGCCTCGGCCAGCAGCCTGATCGACACGCTGGCGGTATCGCCGGGGGCAACTGAGAACTGCCCGCCGCCGAGCAGCACGAAACCATCGGACACGGCGACCGAGGTCACAACCAGGGCGGCCGTGCCGTCGTTGCAGACCAGCAGCGGCTGGCTGACGGCCGACTGCCCCACGAGCCGCGTGCCCAGTTCGATCGGCTGAGTCTGGCCGCTCACAACCGGCACGCCGCCGAACGACACGGACAGCCGGGGCACGGGGTGCGGCGCGATCGTGAACGTGCGGACATACGTGTTGTCGGTTTCGTCGGATTCGGCAATCTCTCCACCGGAGTCGATCACCATGCGAAACGTGTGCGAACCCGCCGCCAGCGTCCCGGCGGAAATGCCGGACTGCTCCACGGCGCCGGCATTGACGGCACCGGCGCTTGTGGGAATGGTGGCAACGAGCTGGTCGTCGATGTAGATGTCCGTGGTGAACGAACCGGGGACGGTGGTTCCCGCGTTGGCATTCGCCCACGCCGCGCTCAGGTACACGGCCTGATTGTCGTAGATCACCGGCGAGTCGGACGTGGCGTTCTGGCTGGTCGAGATGACCAGCGGCGATGACCAGCCGCCCGGCGTGGCTGGTGTAAGGTCCGGTGGAGGCGGAGTCACCGTTCCTGACAGATTGATGGTGAACGTGGGCAAGCTTGCATCGTTGCTGCCGAAGGAGACCTGGCCGCTCTTTCCGCCGGCGGTGGTGGTGAGCAGACTGAACGCGAGATTCGACGAACCGCCGGGCGCGATTGTCAGCGCGGGCGCGGCCGTGATCTGAAAATCCCCGCTGACCAGCGGCGACGACAGCAACAGGTCGCCGGCGCCCGTGTTGCGGATCGTCAGCGTGACACCCGGCCCAACCGACTGGAGCACCGCGGAGCCCAGCGACAGCGTCTGCCCGCTGGCGAGCGTGTCCGGACCGTTCCGAACCTCCAGCCCCGGCCGGGCGTAGACCGTGAACGTGCGGGAATACGTGTTGTCCGTCTCGGAGGTCTCGGTGATCGCATTGGCGGAGTCGACGGTGAACAGCAGCGTGTGCCGCCCCGCGGACAGCGTGCCGAGCGAAATATTCAACACCGACGCCAGGCCCGACGCGAACATGCCGGGGGAGATGCTCGGACTCGACACAACCTGTCCGTCAAGTCCCAGAGTGCATGTGAAGCTCGATTGCGGGGTCGAAGATGCGAAGACGCTGATGCTCGTGAACAACGGCTGGTCCGCATAGATGTTGTCTGGCGCGGCTGCGGTCGGATCCTGCACGGCCGAAACCGGCAGCGTGTCGGACCACCCCGCCGGCCTTCCGGGAGCGAGGTTGATCGGCTGCGGCACGGCCACCTGAAACGATCCGATCGTCGCCGCGGCTGCGGCGTTGCCCGCCGAGTCAACCACCTGCGAGCCACGCAGCGTAATCGTATACGTCCCGTTATCGCTGTTGTCCCACGAACCGCCCGGCGCCGTGATCCGGTAAGTGGCCGTCCGCGGCGTTCCGGCCGACGTGTCATCGACGGAAACAAAAGTTGCCAACTGCGAGAAGCCGCCGGGACCGGTGACCAGGATGTCGGCCGAATCCAGCGAGCTCGTGTTGATCGCCGCATTGTCGCTGTACGTGACCGTGAAAGTGTATGCGTCGGACGAGGCGGCCGTGATGCTCGGCGCGGAATACGCCGAGACGGCAGGCGCGGTCTTGTCGAGCGAGCGATAGGCGGCCACCACGGGGGCGTCGAGGTTCAGCGCCCGCGCCACGTTCGACGGGTTGGCCGAGGCATCCGACGCGCCGATCGCCACGCCCTGGTAAAGCACGTCCGGGTTGCTGTAGTACGGAATCTGCGTGCCCGGATTCCGCGACATGATATCGCGGTAGACCTGGCCGTTGATCGTGAACCGATATCCGTATGAGAATGCGTACGCGCCCGGTGTGGACGTCGAATCGCGGTCGAGCGTCGCGCCGAGGTTGAAGCCGATGGCCTGCGCCAGCCCGTAACGCGGCCCGACCGGCTGTGTCAGCAGCGTGCAGTAGCCGTAGGCATCGTTGTCCACGGCGTTGGGGTCGTCCATCAGATAGGCCAGGTCCGACGTCTGCGGGTCCGGCGTCGCCGAATACAGCGCGACGAGATCGGCCCCAAGCTGGTCGCGAATAGTGGGAACATTGTCCATGTATCCGTCAGACGTGTTCTGCAACCGGACCAGGTCGGTGGTCAGGTCGCCCGTGTCGTTGTAGTTGACGAGCGTGGTGCCGGCCAGATGAATCGTGATGTAAACACCACTGTTGGCGAACGCCTGGTTGACATCGCTGACGTCGGCTTGGATCTTGCTTAGCATCGCCGAGGCGGACCCGGTCGCGGCCAGCGCCTGCGGCGTATAAGCGGCCAGCAGGTCGATCGTGACCGGATTGCTCGCCGAAGCCGCCGGCAGCGCTGGCGGCGAGGCGAAGAGCAACAGCCGATCTTCAAGTGCTTCGATCCCGGCAGAACCAGTAGCGTGCCGAGGGCGCATGGCGCAGGCTCTTCGTAGGATGGAACACAACCGCATAGGCCCTCCGCGAAACAACATCATCGCGCTGGTTCTGATATCGGATATAAGACCCCCAGCATGAGCCCGGCCAGTGTTATGGGCCTTGCCTGTCTTCACATTGTGAGCCACGGGTCCGAGAATCGCGGCGCCCGCGGCCATCCTCGCCCCGCGGCACGACCAGCAAGCCATCTCCAAAGAAAAATCCCGCGTGGTTCCGTTGCCGGATTCCCGGGCGGAGGGCCGTGTTCATTTCGGCAATCCGCCTGCCTGTAGCCGCGATCACCGATCGCGGCTACAGAAGTCAATTGCCAGAATCCGCGGGCATAGCCAGGCGGAGCGGGTAATCACCCACTTGCCTCCGATGACACGCTGGTGGATAATCTATTTCAGCCCCCCCGGAGATAGCATCTCCGGGCCGACGCCCCCCGCAAAGGGGGCGTTTCGTTTGTCTGGCCTTCTTCCATATTTGATGCAGCAGGATCTCACGCCCGGCGAGTACGCCTCACAACGCCACAACGCGACGAACTTGGATTTCCTGGCGTCTTGGCGGCCTTGCGTGAGACAGGTTCGGATCAGGCGCACTTCGGGAGGATGATCTTCACGTCTGTATCCTTGAATCTCGCAATGATCTCCAGCTTCCCGCCCAACGCGACAACGATCTTGCGAAGCGTGGCGATCTGCATATCCGGCTGACGTTCCAGCCGCGAGAGATTGGAAGTCTTGATCCCGGTTTGTTTTGAAACTTGCGCCTGGGTGATCTTGAGCGACTGCCGGAGTTCGCGCAGGATCATCTCCCGACGCAGTTCCTGGTATCGAGCCTGGGCCTGTTTCTTCACGCCCTGTGGCAGCCGTTCCAGCACGTCCTCGAATGGGGTGGTTTTCATGGAATCAGTCACTGAACACCGTCGTTGTGATGACCTTGAACACGCCGGGTATATTATCGTATATGATAATATCGGTCAAGTGGCCATTTGCCATTACTGAGAACACAACGGGTTCACGCCACGACGTGACAAATTCGGATTTCGTGGCGGCGTTGCGTGAGATATCTGCGCGTTCCCCATCACTTGCAAGCAAAAACCCCGCGTGGTTCCGTTGCCGGATTCCCAGACGGGGCGGGTAATCATACCTCTGTTGGTCCCATCGCCGGATTCCCAGCAGAGGCTCGTTGTCTGGACATAAACATTGTGTGCGTATGGCGGGAAGTCAAGACAATTCACGTACCCGATCTCTCGACCGCACCCGTATTACGGGGTATCAGCCGGAATCGATCTTTCAAATCTTTCCAATGCTCACGGCAAACAGGTTCCCAGAAACTCGGCGTCAGAAACTGCACATCCGGACAGATAGCCTTGAGCTTGTTCTCGCTGTCTCCCGTCAACGGCACGTTGCTACAAATCACGTATTTCTTCCAGGGGGTCTTCGCTCGCTCTTCCATCGCGGCGCGGAGCGACTTCTCGGCTTTGTCTACCTTAAACTCGCCCGACGCATCCTCAACCGACTTGCACTGATACGCAATCTGCTCCTCATCCCAATACAGGTCGATTCCATTCTCCGGAGCTTTGCGTTGTCGAATCACCTTGGTCTTGTTGTCCAGATTCAGCGCCTTGCAGCAGAAGACCTCCCAAGCGTCCGGGAATGATGTCTGCGGCTCGATCACAAAATGAGGCGGATGGAACACGAGCATGTTGTCCATCCACGGATAATCGCCGCCCGCCTTGTCGGGTTCCGCTCCGCCCGTGCATGACCCTTTGCGGTGTCCGTTTCTCTTGACGGGGCTTTCAGGCAGCAGGAGGGCTTCGTTAAACGGTTCAGTGGGAACCAGTCCGAGAAAGACGGTTCAATTCGGCCAACGAATGGGCGTGCCCTTCATCTCCGCGCGTCGCGCTTCTATCAAAGCAAATTGTTGCATACGTTTGACAAAACGAGTCGCTGCTTGAAGCGAGTCTTCGTCGCGACGATCAAGCCATGTTGCCAATGGCGTGGGGTCCAACTGGCGCTCGTCTGCTGCGACGGACAGCTTGCCTATCAGTTCTTGCACACGACTTTCCCCCTGGTTGATGCGGAATTCAATCCGCTGATGTAGTTCGTCTTCTGACAACCGACCGACCCTTTGTCGGAGACACGCGGGGGCGTTCTTGGGCGTCCCGAACTCAAGCCATTGCTCCAGTTCGTCCGCGATGTGTGCATATTCCGCTGGCGAGTAAATCCGTAGTTGGTCGGGTGTGGCTCGCGGGCCGGATTGATTCCTTGCCATGGTTCACCGCTTTTCTGTGGGCCGACTCGGGCGGGCGCCGGACGGTGAGACCAGCGCCGCCGCCTGAGTCGCTTGGCCAGGGAACCACCGACCGTCCCGATGCAAACAGTATAACACAATGCAGCAACTAGGTGTTACTGTTCGACCAGTTTGCGCTTGACTCCGTCAATCTCCACAACGGGCCAATCCTGAAAAACAATGGGGAACTCAACATAATCGGAACCGTTTACGAGGAACACATGAACCTTCCCAAACGCTTTGGGCGACCGTCCCTGCTGTTGATCCGAAGCAGCCAGTACACCCGTCAATGTAACCTTGCTGTTCTTCGTGATCTTGCTGGCGTCCTCCGCAGTGCCCGTGATGCGGATTGGACCAGTGGGTACGACAGTTGTTCGTCCGCCAGGGTCCGACGCAATAGCCTGCCATTGAACAACAATCGCCTGCTCACGCATAACAACGTCGCTGACGGTGGAGGTGAATCTCACAGGACCTTGTGTGAGCGAGTCGTCAAACTGCTTGCGCGCGGCACTCAGGTCGCGCTCTTTCTGCAAAGTAGTGGAGTTGCTCGCCCGAATATCCTCGATAAGTTTGCAGTATCGCACGCTCGCTTCTGCGACTAAAGCTCTTCCGTCCGCCAACTTCGGTTCCGACACCGGCTTGCCAGCCGGCCGCGTCGTCGGGGTGTTCGTTCCCGATCTACTTGCGGTAGCGCGTGGTACGGCGGCGGCGAGTTCGGCAGCGAGTTTGTCACGTTCAGTAGCGAAGGCGGTGCGTTCTTTCACCATCAGTGCCTCAGTCTGCCCCAATTGATTGCGAAGATCCCTTGCCTCAGCCTTGTCCTTCTCAGCCTGACTCAACTGACTCCGAACGGCGCCACTGTTTTGAGCCGCCGTCTTCGCGGCCGTCAAATCCCGAGACAACGCCGCCGTCCGACCCTGTTCTTGCGCCAACGCGCTCTGCGCTGTGGCCAACCTAGTGCTCATTGTGTCCTCGGCCGATATTGTCGCCGCCAATCGCGATTCGGATTGAGTCAGTCTTGCCGATAGCGTCGCGTTTTGGTCCTGAAGTTCGCCAAGTTGGGCCTGCAAATCGGCCAGCCGGCCCGGTGCGTCGGCCGGGATATGTGATCCACCGATCATCATTCCGACGAACAGCGCCAGCGAGGCCGCAATACCCCCAACCGTCCACGCGAAAGCCGTTGGCGTCAACAGCCGTTTCGCGACCTGGCCGCCGCATCTTGGGCAGAACGGTCCTGCCGAACGAACGCGCGGATGACAACGGCATTGTCCGGTTTGCCTTGTGTGTCCTGTGTCGAGGGCCGTTGCGATATCGTTCAAGTCGCTCATAGGCGCCCACCTGCTGTTAACCGTGGAGCATCATACCACCGTCGGGGTCGCTTGGCCGGGAGCTACCCGGCCGTCCCAATGGTGACAGTATACCACAATGCGTTACCCAAGGGCCAGCGTGTGTCATTTGCCATTTGAAAGTGAGTACGAAAGGTTGCCGCGATCAGTCTCCAAATCCAGAAGCGTTGAGGGGTATCCAGTTCCCCCGCCGGGATAGAACGTCATCTGTCCGCCACGCTGTAAGGTCGCCGGCAACTCCAGTGGGTACGTATTAACGCCATCATGATATATGCGTTGCACGTCTCGACCGTTGATAGTCACACGCTCGATTATGATGGGTCCGACATCGTGGTTTGCAACAGTAACGACCCATCCGCCCGTGGAGGTAACGTAAAGGTCCGGGCTGCGCGGAAGCGTGCTGCGAAGAAACACTCCGCCCAGAACCCACAGAACGACGGCACCAAACGGGAGAAGCAACAGCCAAACGAAAACCGGGAAGCAACCTGTGCGCTTAACACGAACGCGAGCGGGAGCGCTCTGGGGCTGCGACGGAAACGCGAGTGCAACAGGCATCCACTGCGGCATTCCCTCACACCATACTTGCGCTGTCGGCGTAATGATGCCCAAGGTCACCCGGCGGCGAATCTCTCGTTCGCTAAATGGCCCACTCTGGGCGCCCCTGTCGTAGATGAGATAGTCATCACCAGTAGGCGTCGGGCCAGTCATCGAATCCAACGCATTTGCCAACTCGTTCAAGTCGCTCATAGGTGCCCACCTGCTGTTGACCGTGGGGCATCATACCACGATAACAGGCGCCCGGATAGTAATTGGTGCGGGCCGCTCCCATGAATACGAAATGTCATCGTTCTGTTTTCGATTGCAGCGGCATAGCCTTGTCGTGACCGCATAGGATTAGGCGCTCTGTTCAGGCTTAATTGTGGCAATTGCCGCAATGGTGAACGGGAGTGCAATAACGAGCCACACACCGCCCATCAGAACGAAATAGCGTTCCTGGTATCCGGGAATGTTCGGGAAAACCTTTTGCCAGTGTTCGGAGAGTCGCGGCTGTTCGGTCTCCCAAGTGGGAGTCGGCTCAAAAATGACTGTGCTCGCGAACAGCATCACCGCAGTCCAAACCACGGCGATGATTTGAAAAACGAAACTGCGCAGGCCAACCCGTTGCCTGTAAGTACGCCGGCAAACCGCCCGACTCGGTGGGGTGGGCCGGGCGGGAGAATGGAGCGGGGGAAGCAATTGCGGTGGGAACAGTTGGGCGATAGGCGCCCATTCGGCCATTCCCTCGCGCCAGACTTGGGCGGCAGACGTGAGTATCCCGACCCGCATGCGTCGCCGAATCTCTTGTTCGCTGAATGGCCCACTCTGGGCGCCCCGGTCAAAGACAAGGTATCCGTCGTTACCCGTAGGCGGCAGATCAGCCTGCGGATGCAACGCCCTTGCCAGTTCGTCCAAGTCGCTCATAGACACCCACCTGTCGTTGACCGTGAGCATCATACCACCGTGGCGTGCGCCGGGATAGGAAATCTTGGCGCCGGCGTGCGCGCTGCCTCTACACCGGCGAATAGTCCTGATACTCGCCGCACGGGAACGTCCGTTCCTGCTCGGCTTGAGCCCATGCCTTCATTCGTGCATGGCGCTCGGCTTCACGGCGCAACGTCGCCGGATCGGCCGGGCCGATGAGGGGCGACT
>JBEKVL010000191.1:0-9357 GCA_049514055.1 Tepidisphaeraceae bacterium
CATGACTGGAGGGTCGCTGACGACCACGACCGGCCCTTTGCTCTTTGTCACCAATACGACCGCCATCATCAAGTTGAGTGGGGTGAAGCTCACGAGCGCGGACAACAAGTTGCTTGATGCCGCCGCTGATCGCTGGGGCAGGAGCGGCTCCAATGGCGGAAACGTCTTTCTGACGGCCGAGAACCAGACCCTGGTTGGCGACGTTACCGCGGACAAGCTCAGCTCAATCACCATGACGCTCCAGAAGAAGTCGACGCTGACCGGCTCAATCAATCGTGCCGCGCTGACAATGGATTCGACCGGCAAGTGGATCGTGACCGGCGATTCCGTCCTGACTGGCCTGACGATTGAAGGGGCCACCAGCAAGCAGATCACGGGCATCGAGGGCAACGGCCACACCGTGCGTTACGACCTGGCCCTTCCGGCCAACCAGTGGCTCGAAGGCAAGACACTGGATTTGCCCAAGGGCGGGCAATTGGTTCCTGACAGGCGCGGTGGTCCCGATACTGAGCCGGGGTTGGAGCGTCAAGAAACGCCTGGCCCAAAGCGGCCTGCGGGTGGCGCACTGGGACCGAATCAAGGCCCTGGTGCCGTTGGCCCGGAGCTTGGGGCGGGTGGGCCGACCCCCGGTGTCGAGCCCGGCAACGCACCGAAGGACTTCCTGACCCTCCGCCGGGCGGCTTTGGGCCGGGAGGACCTGGCGGACCTCCAGAATCCGGACAGCTCATGCCGAAGTTCGTGCAAGACCAGTTGAACCTGACCGATGCGCAAAAAGCGACCCGCCTCTACTGTGCGGCCGTCGACTGCGCGCAGACCTCCCTCGATCCGAAGGAACTGCGCGAATGGATGCCAAACTACAGCTACGGAGCCCACGCGTTCGGTCTGACAAGCTTCCAGAGCTTGATCGATAATCGGGAGAAGGTTCTGAAGCGGATCAAGGCATATTCGCCGATCGAACTCGTCAGCCCGCATGATCCGCCCATTGGATCATTCTATCTATTGGGGCGAAAAGGATGCGAAGGTCGGCGAACCGCGGAATCGGTGATGTTGACGAGTCCCATCTCACTCCGGCCGCTTCAGTCCCATTGCCTTCATTCGTGACTGGAATGTGCTCGCCTCCACGCCCAAGAGCTCGGCCGCACCACCAGAGCCGCTGACTTTCCATTCAGTCATTTTGAGGACCGTCAGGAGGTTCGCCCGCTCACGGACGACCGTGAGGCAGCAACCGATTTAGCGGGCGCCGAACGGTTCTTCAACGATTTGGCAGAGCCGGTTTTTCGTGCAGCCGAAATGCCGGCTCAATAACATTTCCACCACCGAATTCGCAAACCATTGTCCTATATGCACTAAGAGCACGATCAGCGCTTGGCACGCAGATCGCTCAGGTGATCCCCAGAGGAGAATAGATCATGCCATCGGCACACGTAGATGCAGTGGTTCGCCTTAAAGAGGATGTTCCCACCCTCGGGTTGCGATCCGGCGATCAGGGAGTGGTGGTGAGTGTCTGGCTGTCGCCGCGCGGATTCTCCTGCGAAGTGGAATTCGCCAAGTCTGGCGGGTCTTTCCCGGTGCGCGCGCTGCTCCAGGCCGAACAACTGGAGGTTGTCAAGTGACAACCAGCGCACGGCAGCAAGTACGCACACAGAAAACTGCCTAGCGAGCTTGAAAGACATCTGACGCAGATTTAGAGACCTCACAAATGGTCGCACAGTGGAGCACACTAATGAATTGGAACACCAGAATAGTCGCCTGCCTTTCTCTGGGAGCAATGGCCTCCCTCACCGGCTGCATGGTCGGGCCGAACTATTCGCGCCCGCCAACAACGATGCCGGCGGCCTATCGCGAGTTGGGTTCCGGGCCGACAACCCAGCCTGCACCAGCGGGCGACGCAGCAGCCGGCGAGATCCGGTGGTGGCGGCAGTTTGACGACCCGCAACTCACGTCGCTGGTGGAGAAGGCGGTCACGGCCAACAACAGCGTGGCCGTGGCCGAAGCGCGGTTGCGCGAGGCGCGGGCCGGGCGACAGATGGTTCAGTCGCTGCTCTATCCCACGGTCGGCGTCGGGGCATCGGTGCTGCGGTTTCGCGCCCCCCAGGCGGCTCTTGATGTGCCCCAGGGCATGCTGAATCTGGAACACAATCTCTTCCAGGTCGGGTTCGATGCCGTCTGGGTTGTGGACGTATTCGGCGGCATCCGGCGCAGCGTCGAGTCCGCGAAAGCCAACGAGCAGGCCGTTGACGCGGTGCGTCGGGGCGTCGTCCTGATGGTGGCGTCGGAAACGGCCAGGGCGTACCTGGAACTCCGCGGGGTGCAGCGACAACTCCAGGTGGAAAGGATGACGCTGGAAGAGCAGCGGCAAACGCTGACGATCACCGAAGACAAGCGGCGGAATGGGTTGTCATCGGACCTGGAGGTGGTGCGGGCCAGAACCGAAGTCGAATCGACAGCGGCCGAGATCCCGCCGCTCGAACAAGCCATTCGCCAGTACATTCATGTTCTGTCAACCCTTCTGGGGCTGGAGCCGACCGCCCTGAGTGGTGAGTTGGAACCTCATGTGCCCATGCCCATGACTCCCGGCCAACTGGCGGTCGGCATCCCGTCGGACCTGCTGCGGCGCCGGCCGGACATTCAGGCGGCTGAGCGGCAACTGGCGTCGGCGACGGCTCTGGTCGGCGCGGCCACCGCCCAGTTATTTCCCCAGATGGTTCTGGGCGGCGCTGCGGGCCTCGCCAGCAGCAAGACCGGCGACCTGTTCAATGGAAACGGAACTAACAATTCGAGCAGCTATTACGCCGCCGGCCCCGTCATCAATTGGACCCTCTTCGACGGCGGGCGGCGAAAGGCTGGCATAAAGCTCACGGAAGCCCAGGTGGACGCCGCCAAGGCGTCTTATCAGGACACGGTGCTGCGTGCGTTCCGCGAGGTGGAAGACGCGATTGTGGCCGTCGACCGTGCGCGGGCGCGACTCGATGATCTGAAACGGCTCGCTGCCAGCGCACGCGAAAGTGCCGACATCGCCCGGCGCGATTACCAGCGGGGCATACTCGATCAACTGACCGTGCTCGACGCCCAGCGCCAGGCGAACCGGGCGGACATGCTCCTCACCCAGGGCCAGATGTCGCTCGCCGTCAACATCGTCACGCTTTACAAGGCCCTGGGCGGCGGATGGGAAGTCGCTGAACGTGTACCCGCCACACAAGGCGTGGCAGAAACTGTGAAAGGACAAGTCCAATGAATCGAAAGAAATCTGAAAACCGGATGATTATCAGAGCGGCGCGCCGGTGGGCTCAAGTCGGCATGGCCGCGTGCGTCCTCGTTCTTGGAGCGGCGGGCTGCGATAAGAAGCAACCGAGCGTACAAGGGCCAGTCCCGGTGAAGGTGAAGGTTCTGCAGCCGGAGGAGATCATCGTCTCCAGCCGCTTCAGCGGATCGGTCGAACCGCTCCAGACCACGTCATTGGCCTTCAAGCTGGCCGGCACAGTGCAGCGCCTTTACCGGCCGCCTGGCCTGGACCGAGACGTGCAGGTCGGCGATACGCTGGCCAAAGGGACGATCATCGCCGAACTCGACGAGGGCGATCTGCGCCGTGCCAAGGCCAGCGCGGAGGCGCGCGTCGCGCAGCTTGAAGCGCGCGTCGCGACGGCAAAGGACAGCCTGACCATCGCAACGCGCAACTTTGAACGGTATGCGAACTCGGCCGGCGCAGTCTCCCAAGCCGCCCGGGATGACGCCGACGCGCGGCGTGTCGCCGCGGCCGGCGAACTGGCGGCGGCGGAGCATACGTTGGCGGATGAGCGGGTAAAGCTCGATCAGGCCAACGACAACTACGTCAACCGCCAGCTCATTGTCCCGTTTGATCATGCGACCGTTGCCGAAAAGCACATCGAGCTCGGCGAACGCAAAGCAGCGCACGAAGTTGCGTTCCGCCTGATCGACATCTCCACCGTCCACGTCAACTTCGGCGTCCCGGACACGATGATCGGCAAGCCGGCGTTGGATATGGCGGCGGTGCAGCGCGTTTTTCTGGGCCAGAAACTGCGTATCACCGCCGACGCCTTCGAAGGTCGCACTCTCACGGCGACCGTCACCAAGATCGCGCCGGAAGCAGATCCCAGGACGCGGACGTTCCTCACCCAGTTGACGCTTGCGAATGAGGAGGCCGCGCCGGGCCAGTTCCTGCTGCGGCCGGGAATGATCGTTTCCGTCCGCGTCGGCGGGCAGCTCGACCACAAGGTGATGCTCCTGCCCATGGCGGCGATTCACCAGGGCGCGTCGCCGGATGAACTGATGGTTTACGAGCTGCTGGACGAGAACGGACGGCAGGTCGTGAAGGCAAGGAAGGTTGCGCTCGGCGGCGTTTACAACAACCAGGTCGAGGTCGTCGCCGCGGGGAGCAAGGTGCAGGCGGGCTCGAAGATCGTGACCACGACCGGCGAGCGCCTGACCGACGGAATTACGGTTCGATTGATGCAGAACAACACCGACTCGGCGGCAACGCCGGCGGAGGCAAAATGAACATCTCCCAACTATTCGTGAGCAAGCGGCCGATCGCCTGGACGGCAATGATCTCGGTGCTGGTCTGGGGCGTCTACGCCTACATGATGATGCCGCAGCGGCAGGATCCGATCATTCAGGTCACCACGGGCGTCATCATCACACCTTATCCCGGTGCTGAAGCCGAGAAGGTCGAGCAGGAGGTCACGCGCAAGATCGAGCGCAAGGTCGCGGAGAACCCGGCGGTCGAGCACGTCAAGTCGATCAGCCGGCCTGGGATCTCCATCGTCTATGTGGAGCTGTTCGAGACCGAGCGCCAGGCCGAACTGGTGTGGCAGGACATCCGCGGCAAACTGGGCGAGATCAAAGACCTCCCCGTCGCGGCCGGCCGGCCCACGCAGTCGGTCCTGAACAAGGACTTCGGTGACTCGGTGGCCGTCATGCTCACCATCAGCTCGCCGCCGGTCACGGACCTGGAGATCGGCCTGCGCGCCAGGAGCATTCGCGAAGCTATCGACGCGCACCGGAAGCAGACGCCCACGACATCACCCGCCGAGCGGTGGACCGGCGTGCTGGTCTACCCGAGCACCGTCGCGCGCTCGTCCATGGTGCGCATGGGACAGACGCTCGCCGAGCGACTCACGGAGGCAGGCATCACACGCGACGTCGCCATCGTCGAAGCGCCCAGCGCCGGCATGCTCGACGTCACGCTCAATCCCGGCAAGACCCGCGGTGATCTTCAGAAGGTGATCGACTGCTGGGAACGCCAGACCAGCGGCGCCGGCGAGTTCCACCCCGATGTTTGGCAGCCGTTCTGGATTCAGGATATGAACAATCTGGAGAAGGAGCTGCGCGCTCACGCCCGAGACAAGTACTCCTACCGCGAGCTCAAGGAATTTGCCGACCGCATCCGCGACCGGCTGAAGCAGTCGCACTATGTGGCGCAGATCGACATGGTCGGCAATCAGGACGAGCAGGTGTGGCTGTCGTATTCCGGGCAGCGGCTCAACCAGTTCAACATCACGCCGCTGGCCATCGTCAGTCGGATTCAGGAGCGCAACATCAACACGCCCGGCGGGCAGGTGGAATTGCCCGATCAGAACATCGTCGTCCGACCGACCGGCGAGTACACCTCCGCCGCGGAGATCGGCCAGACGACGATGGATGTTTCGTCCGAAGGCTACGCGCTGTACCTGCGCGACCTGGTGGAGGTCACACGTGGATATGAGGATCCGTCCAGCGTGATGAACTTCCGCACAGTTAAGAAGTTGCCAGTTGCCAGCGAAAAGGAAGTTGCCAGTAAAGACGGCAATCCCGCTGGCAACTGGCAACTAACAACTGGCAACTGTTCCCTCCAGACTGGCCGGGCGATCACGCTCTCCGTGCGGCAGGTGAAGGGCACGAGCATCGCCGACTACGACCGCGACCTGAACGCCGCCCTCGCGGACCTGAAACAGCAACTGCCGCCCGACCTTGAGCTGGAGCGTACGAGCAACGAGCCGCTGGAGGTTGTCGAGAAGATCCACAGCTTCAACAAGAACCTGCTGGAAGCGATCGCGATCGTGGTGCTGGTGTCGCTGGTGTTCATGGAATGGCGCAGCGCGTTGCTGGTCGCCGTTTCGATTCCGGTAACGGTCGCGTTCACACTGGGCTTGTCGCAGCTCGTCGGGATCGACCTGCAGCAGGTTTCGATCGCGGCCCTGATCATCGCGCTGGGGCTGCTCGTGGACGCGCCGGTCGTCGCCGCCGACGCGATCAACCGTGAGCTGGCCAGTGGACAACCGCGGCACATGGCGGCGTGGCTCGGACCCAGGCGCCTGGCCCACGCGGTCTTCTACGCGACGCTGACCAACGTCGTCGCGTTCCTGCCGCTGCTGCTGGTGAAAGGCAAGACCGGCGACTTCATCTACTCGCTCCCGATCGTGGTGTCGTGGTCACTGGTCGCGTCGATGCTGGTGGCGTGGACGTTCGCGCCGCTGCTGGGCTTCTACATGCTCAAGGGTCAAAAGAGCCTGGGCGCTGCCGATGGCAAGCCGGCGAACGGGTTTCCCCGTCTGTACAAGGCGTTCGTCGAGAATTGCATCGCCCACCGCCTCCGCACGTCCGCGATCGCCGTCGCGATCCTGGTGGCCGGGGGACTGGTCGTGCGTGCGACGATCGGCACGTCATTCTTCCCCAAGGACCTGCACAACGTCTTTGTCGTGAACCTCGACCTGCCCGAGGGCTCGCCGATCCGCGCGACCCGCGATGTCGCGATGGAGGCAGTGCGCAAAATCGATGCCCTGGAAGGCAAGGGCATCCGCAGCTACACGACGTTCGTCGGCGCCGGCGGCCCCAGGTTCTGGCTTTCGATCGAGCCCGAGCAGCGCTCCGACAACTACGCACAAATCCTGGTGCATACGGCCTCGAAGGAAGAAACGGCTTCGATCGTCGCCCGGTTGCGGGAAGAGCTTCCGCTCCATATCCCCGAAGCGCGTGTCCGCACCCAGATGCTCGAAACCGGTCCTCCCATCGGCATCCCGGTGCAACTGCGGATATTCGGTGAAGATATCCAGACGCTGCGCCAGATCGCCGGACAGGTCAAGGCAC
Source organism: Tepidisphaeraceae bacterium (assembly GCA_049514055.1). Classification (GTDB taxonomy): domain Bacteria; phylum Planctomycetota; class Phycisphaerae; order Tepidisphaerales; family Tepidisphaeraceae; genus JANYKD01. The sequence continues at coordinate 7,084 of JBEKVL010000191.1, forward strand.
GCATGCGGGCGATCCCCGGAACGATCGATGTTCATGACGACTGGAGCGATCCGGTGTTCCAGATGACGCTGAAGATCGACGCCGACCGTGCCGCGCTCAGCGGTCTGACCAACCAGGACATCGCCACCACCGTCGGCACCGGGCTGTCCGGCCTGTCGATCAGCCAGCTTCGCGAGCGCGACAGGCTCATCGGAATCGCGCTGCGGCTGCGCCCTTCGGAGCGCGGCCAGTTGGACGATCTGTACAGCCTCAACGTGGTCAACGCGTCCAGCGGCGTTCGCGTGCCGCTCAGCCAGATCGCGTCCTTCGAGCGCCAGATCATCACGCCCAAGATCCGCAGGCGCGATCACGATCGCTGCATCACCGTCCGCTGCGACGTGATGAATGGCGTGCTGCCAAGCGAGATCGTCAGGCAACTCCAGGATGTGCTTCCCGCACAATCGTCCTCAAACACTGCGAACACTGCCGCGAACGCGGTCTCGTTCCCGGCCGGCTACCACTGGGAGTTCGGCGGTGAGAAGTTTGAGCAGGATAAAGGCTTTCATTCTCTCACCGTCGCGCTGATCGTTTCCTTCGCCGCGATCTATCTGGCGCTGGTCGTCCAGTTCAATTCGGTGACCCAGCCTCTCTTGGTCTATGCCGCCGTGCCCTTTGGCGTGGTTGGCGGGCTCCTTGGGCTCGTCATCATGGGCTCATCGTTCGGCTTCATGGCGTTCCTGGGCGTCGCGTCGCTTGCAGGTCTGATCATCTCGCATGTGATCGTGCTCTTCGATTTCATCGAAGAGATGAAGCACAAGGGCGAGCCGCTGCGCCAGGCAGTCGTCGATGCAGGCCTGGCGCGATTGCGCCCGGTCCTCACCACCGTGCTGGCGACCGTCGGCGGCCTGATCCCGCTGGCGCTGGAAGGCGGCCCGCTATGGGAGCCCATGTGCTACGTCCAGATCGCGGGCATGCTGGTGGCCACGCTGGTGACGCTGGTCATCGTGCCGGTGCTCTACGTCGTCTTCGTCGAGGATCTGCATCTGGTCAGATGGGAACAGGAATCACAGGAGCACAGTTCGCACGGCGAATCCGCCACAACGCCCGGCTTGGTCACTGAACAGGTGCATGGATGAATGCCCCTCAGCGTCAGATGCGGCTTTACGCTCACGCAATTTCCGCGGGAAAGGCTATATGGTCGATTCAACGCTCATCACTGCAACGGCTGCCGCACTCGGTTCACTGGTGGGTGCGGCGGCTTCCATTGCCACGACGTGGATCACGCAGCGCACGCAGAGCATTCGCGCCAATGCGGAATGGAAGCTGCGCGAGCGCGAGTCCTTGTACAAGGAATTCATCACGGAGGCTTCGCGCCTGGCCATCGATGCACTCACGCATTCGTTGGAACGCCCGGATCAAATCCTGACCCTGTACGGGGTCTTGAGTCGCATTCGGCTCATGTCCGGGCAAGAGGTCGTACGCCAGGGGGAAGCCTGTTGCCGTCGCATCATTGAACTGTATGGGCGGCCCAACTTAACGACGGATCAACTTCGAACGGCCGTTGTGGCCCAGGAAGTCGATGAACTCGATCCGCTCAAGGAGTTCAGCAGCGCCTGCCGGAAGGAACTACTGGCAGGACAAGCGTGATCTGTAACGTCAAGGTGATACCGAAGGAGATCCGACCATGAGTCGCAACGTGGAGAAAAGCCTGCTGGACATCGACTTCGCCTCGCTGACCCGCGGGCCGTTCACCCCGTCGCCGGCCGCCTGGGAGGACCAGGTGCTGTACTTCCTGATGCTGGACCGGTTTTCGGACGGCAACGAGAAGGGCGGTTACGCGGACGCCTCCGGCCGGCCCGTGGCGATCGGCCGCACGCCGCTCTACCGGCCGGACGACCGGGAAGCGCGGGTGGATTACGACACCTGGTTCCGCGCCGGAGGCGGCTGGCAGGGCGGCACGATCAAGGGGCTCGCCGACAAGCTCGGCTACCTTCGCCGTCTCGGCATCACCACGCTGTGGGTCAGTCCGCCCTTTCGCCAAGTCGCCTTCGAGCCCAGCTACCACGGCTACGGCGTGCAGAACTTCCTGGACGTGGACCCGCACTTCGGAACCCGCGAGGAGTTCCGCGACTTCGTCCGTGCCGCCCACGAACAGGGCATGTACGTCATCCTCGACGTGATCGCCCACCACACCGGCAACGTCTTCAGTTATGACGCCGACCGTTACCCGACGCGCGACCCGGCGACTGGGAACACGTTCAACGACCCGCGCTGGGATGGCAGGCCCTACGCCGT